>SKTG01000431.1 GCA_007118045.1 Nitriliruptoraceae bacterium | reverse complement strand
GCTCGGGGCACCGACCAGCACCTACGGCGAGATCCGTCTGGACCAGGTCCGCCTTCCTGCCGGGAGCATGCTCGGAGCTCGGGGCGAGGGCTTCACCATCGCGCAGAGCCGGCTCGGCCCCTCCCGGATATTCGACTGCATGCGCTGGCTCGGGCAGGCCGAGCGCGCGTTCGAGTTGATGTGTGCCTGGGCCAACGAGCGCTACGCACACGGGTCCCTCCTCAGCGAGAAGGGTGAGGTCCAGCGCTACATCGCCGAATCGGCGGCGCAGATACACGCCTCACGACTCATGACGCTCGATGCCGCCCGGGTCCTCGATGACGGCGGCGAGGCGCGGGTCGAGATCTCACTGCTGAAGTTCGTCGCGGCCCGGATGTTGAGCGACGTCGTGGACCGCGCGATCCAGGTCCACGGGGCCGCGGGCCTCAGCTCCGACCTCCCGCTCGAGCGCATGTTGCGCGACGCCCGCGCCGCCCGGCTCTACGACGGGCCCGACGAGGTCCACCGCATGGTCGTCGCCCGCAGCCTGTTGCAGGACGTCGAAGCCAACGCGCCCTGGCGGTGAGGCCGACACGCCTGGCGGTGAGGCCGACACGCCTGGCGGTGAGCCAGGAGGCGCCTGCGGGCGGCACGGACGGAGGTCGATCGTGGTGAGCGGGGATGTCGACGTACGGCCCTCGGAGACGACCACCGACCAGGGCCCCTCCTGGCACGCTCTGCCGGCTGAGGAGACGGTGGCGCTGCTCGAGAGCTCCCCGACCGCGGGCCTGGACAGCGAGATCGCCGCCGCCCGGCTCGAGCGTCACGGCCCCAACGAGTTCGGCCAGGACGAACCCCGCCGGGCTTCGCTCATCCTCCTCGCGCAGTTCAAGAGCCCACTGATCTACATCCTGCTGGTGGCGCTCGTCGTGACGATCGCGATCGCCGAGTACACCGACGCGGGCGTGATCGGGGCGGTGCTCGTGATCAACGCCGTCATCGGGTTCATCCAGGAGCGCAAAGCCGACCGCTCGGTGCACGCCCTGATGGAACTCGCGGCCCCGAGGTCGCTGGTGATCCGCGACGCGCGCGAACAGGACATCCCCTCGGCGGAGCTCGTGCCCGGCGACCTGGTCCTGCTGACCTCCGGGACGCGCGTCCCGGCCGACCTCCGGCTCGTCCGGGTCACATCCCTCGAGGTCGACGAGTCCCTGCTGACGGGGGAGAGCTCACCCGTCGGCAAGACCGACTCGCCGGTCGACCCGAGCGTGCAGGTGACGGACCGCAGCTCGATGGCGTTCATGGGCAGCGTCGTGGCCAGCGGGCGTGGTCGTGGGATCGTCGTCGCGACCGGCCTGCGAACCGAGCTGGGCGGCATCGCCGAGAGCATCCGCGAACAGGAGCCGCCGCCGACACCGCTCCAGCAGCGCATGCGGCGCTTCGCGAACGTCATCGCCGCCGTGGTGCTGGCCTCGACCGTGGTCGCCTTCGCCGTGGGTCTCGCGTTGGGTGAGCCCGTCGACGAGATGTTCCTCACGGCGGTCGCGCTCGCGGTCGCCGTCGTGCCCGAGGGCCTGCCCGTGGCCTTCACCGTCGCGATGGCACTCGGCGTGCACCGCATGGCCCAGCGCAACGCGATCGTCCGCTCGCTCCCCGCCGTCGAGACCCTGGGCAGTACCGACACCATCGGGTCGGACAAGACCGGGACGCTGACCACCAACCGGATGACGGCCCGTCGCGCCTGGACCCTCGAGGGCTCGGTCGAGTTCGGGCCGACCCACGACGACGGTCCGGGACCGGCGATCGAGGCCGCAGATCGCCACCACGAGGCGCGACCCGACGGCGCCCTGCACGACGTCCTCTCGACGGCGCTGCTCGCGAACGAGGCCGAGGCCGTCCACCCCGACGAGGGGACCCGTCGGGGCGATCCCACCGAGGTCGCCCTGCTGGAGGCGGCGTGGCGATCCGGCATCGACCCCGTCCACCATCGCGCCGAGGCGCCGGTCATGACCTCGGTGCCGTTCGAATCCGCCCTGCGCTACTCCTACGTCGTCGTCGACGAGGACGGCCCGGTCCTGCGGCTCAAGGGTGCGCCCGAACGGGTGCTCGAACTCTGCGCCACGATGCGCGCCGACGGCCTGGACCGTCCGCTCGACCGGCAGCTGGTCCTCGATGCCGCCGAGGAGCTGGCCGACGGGGGTCTCCGGGTCCTGGCGACCGCGGAGAGGCGTCTCGACGCACCGGTGGAACGCGACGACCGGCGCGCGGCTCCGGACCCGACGGATCTGACGCTGACCGGTCTCGTCGGCCTCCAGGACCCCGCACGCCCCGGCGCACGCGCCGCGATCGACCGCTGCCGCCAGGCGGGCATCCGCGTGGTGATGATCACCGGCGACCACGCCGCGACCGCCTGCGCGATCGCCAAGGACCTGGGTTTGGGCGAGGAGCCGGTCACGGCGGTGACGGGTGTCGAGCTCGAGTCGATGGACGATCGTGAGCTCCAGCGCGCGGTGCACGAGGCCGACGTCTTCGCCCGCGTGTCCCCGGACCACAAGCTCCGCATCGTCCACGCCCTCCGAGCGAACGACCAGGTCGTGGCCGTCACCGGTGACGGCGTGAACGACGGGCCGGCGCTCCGGGCGGCGGACATCGGCGTGGCCATGGGACTGGGCGGCACCGACGTCGCACGTGAAGCCAGCGACATCGTGCTGACGGACGACGACTTCGTGTCCATCGCCAACGCGGTCGAGGAGGGCCGCGTGGTGTTCGACAACGTCCGCAAGGTGACCTACTTCCTGCTCTCCACGGGCGTCGCGGCGATCGTGGCCATCATCACCTCCCTCGCCGCCGGGCTCCCGTTGCCCTACGTCCCGGCGGCGCTGTTGTGGCTCAACGTGGTGACCAACGGCGTCCAGGACGTCGCGCTGGCCTTCGACCCCGGCGAACCCGACGCGCTCGACCGGCCACCGAGGCGGCGAGGCGAGGGCATCGTCGACCGGGTGCTGTGGGAGCGCACCGTGCTCACGGGGGTGACCATGGCCGTGGGCAGCCTCTGGCTGCTGATCTGGGCGATGGACGCCGGCCTCTCGGCGGCCGAGCAACGCGGGGCCGCGCTGACCACGCTCGTCATCGCGATGGCGGCCCACGTCTACAACGCCCGGTCGGAGCGCCGGTCGATCGTGACGACCCACGTCCGCGGGAACCTCTTCCTGCTCGTCTCCACCCTCGTGGCGCTGGCGATCCACCTGGGAGCCAGCTACTGGGCACCGACCCAGGCCGTCCTCCAGATCGAGCCGGTGACGGCCCCGGGGTGGGCACGCATCGGGGTGGTCGCCGTGGCGGTGGTGCTCGTCAGCGAGCTGCACAAGTGGCTGCGCTCACGCCACTGACCGGACCGGTGGCCGCGAGTGACGACGCCGGCCGCCACCATCCGAGCGCCGATGCTCGGCGCTGAGATCCGCGCGCCGAACCCTCGGGCATCGGCCGTTACTGGCCGCCCTTCTGCACGTAGCCCCGGACGAACTCCTCGGCGTTCTCCTCCAGAACGTCGTCGATCTCGTCGAGCAGCTCGTCGACGTCGTCGAGGACCTCACGCGACGTCTCCTCCCCGGTGGTCGCGCTCTGCTCCTCGGGCTCGTGCTCCCGATCCTTCGCGCCACCGCTCTCGCGAGCCTGACCGCCGTCGCTCACGCGTCGCCCTTTCGGATCGCCGAAGGGACACTGTACCGCCGGGGCACCCTCGGAGGCCCGCGGTGAGGCGGGACGGGCCGACGGACCGAGCCGCCGGCCGGCCGGCTCAAGAGGTCAGCTGCTCGAGCAGCTCGGCCGCGCTGCCCACGGAGTCGAGCAGGGGGCCGACGGACTCCCGGGTCCCACGACCGGGCTCCATCATCGGGACCCGCTGGAGCGCTTCTCCCCCGACGTCGAAGATCAGGGAGTCCCAGCCCGCCGCGACGATCTGTTTCCGGAAACGACGGATGCACTCGCCCCGGAACCAGGCCCGGGTGTCCGGGGGAGGCTCGTCGATCGCGGCCACGATCTCCGCCTCGCTCACGAGCCGTTCGACCCTGCCCCGCTCGACGAGCCGGTGGAACAGCCCCTTGTCGCGCCGCACGTCGTGGTACTGCAGGTCGACCATCTTCAGGCGGTCGTGGTCCCACGCCAGCCCGTGGCGCTCGCGGTAGCTCTCGAGCAGCTCCAGCTTCGTCGCCCAGTCGACCTGTCCGGCGAGCGCCCGAGGGTCGGACGCCGCCGTGGCCAGCACGGCCTCCCAACGTTCCAGGACGTCCGCCGTGCCCGGGTCGAGGGCGGAGTCGCGGTCCTTGACGTAGCGACGGCACGCGTCGAGATAGCGCTCCTGGATCTCCAGGGCGGTAGCCGTCGTGCCGTCGTCGAGCCGTAGGGGGCGCGTACCCGTGAGATCGTGGCTGACCTGGTGGAAGGCCTCGACCGGCTCCGCCAGCTCCGGCAGCGCCGGTAGCGCGTCGTCCTCGATCACGTCGAGCAGGAGCAGCATGGTGCCGACCTTGAGCAGCGTCGCCACCTCGCAGAGGTTCGCGTCACCGTTGATCACGTGGAGGCGGCGGTACCGGTCCGGATCCGCGTGCGGCTCGTCGCGGGTGTTCATCAGGGGCCGTTTGAGCGTCGTCTCGAGTCCGACCTCGACCTCGAAGAAGTCGGCCCGTTGCGACAGCTGGAACGCGACCTCGCCCCCGAGCTCGGTGCCGAGTCGGCCAGCGCCCGTGTAGATGGGCCGCGTCACGAAGAACGGCAGCAGCTGGCGGGTCAGCCGGCCGAACGGCACCTCGCGAGGCACCAGGTAGTTCTCGTGCGTGCCGTACGCCGCGCCCTTGCCGTCGGTGTTGTTCTTGTGCACCAGCACCCGGCTGCCGGGCGGGAGGGAGGCGGCGGCGCGTCGGGCCGCGTCCTCCAGGATGCGCTCGCCGGCCTTGTCCCAGACGACCAGGTCGCGCGCCGTGGAGCACTCCGGGGTGGCGTACTCCGGGTGGGCGTGGTCGACGTAGAACCGGGCACCGTTGGTCAGCACGGTGTTGGCCAGGCCGAGCTCGTCGTCGACGACCGGCTCGTGGGCGTCGGGTACCTCGTAGCCGCGGGCGTCCCGGAGCGGGTGCTCGTCGCTGTGGTCCCACCGCACGTCGCGGTCACCGCCGTCCCGGTACGCGCCGACGAGCAGCGACGAGGCCAGCACCGGGTTGACCTCGGTGGGACCGTCCACGGCGATGCCGTACTCGGTCTCGACCCCCACGAACTTGGGTGTGGCCACGCTCGCTCCTCCGGTCCGCGACCGTCCGGACGGTCGCGGGGCCCCTACAGGTACTGGCCTGGGTTGAGGTTCTCGATCGAGCGACCGGGCTGGTCGTCGCCACCGCTGATCAGGGTGCGCACGTAGACGATGCGTTCGCCCTTCTTGCCGCTGATACGGGCCCAGTCGTCGGGGTTGGTCGTGTTCGGCAGGTCCTCGTTCTCGCGGAACTCGTCCCGGATCGCGGTCAGCAGGTCCTGGGTGCGCAGGCCGCGGTCCCCGGCGTCGATCAGCCGCTTGATCGCAAGCTTCTTCGCGCGCGCCACCACGTTCTCGATCATCGCACCGGAGTTGAAGTCCTTGAAGTACAGGACCTCCTTCTCCCCGTTGGCGTAGGTCACCTCGAGGAACTCGTTGTCGCGGTCGGCGCTGTACATCTTCTCGACGGTGCGGTCGACCATGAGCGTGACCGCTTCCCCGGGCGAGCCCGCGGCGGACACCTCCTCGGCGGCCAGTGGCAACCCGTCGTGCAGGTAGACGGCGAAGATCTCCCGGGCGGCCTCGGCGTCCGGACGATCCACCTTGATCTTCACGTCGAGCCGTCCCGGACGCAGGATCGCCGGGTCGATCATGTCCTCGCGGTTCGAGGCGCCGATCACGACCACGTCCTTCAACGACTCCACGCCGTCGATCTCCGCGAGCAGCTGCGGCACGATCGTGGTCTCCACGTCCGAGGAGACCCCGGAACCGCGCGTGCGGAACAACGACTCCATCTCGTCGAAGAAGACGATGACGGGGAAACCTTCGGCCGACTTCTCGCGGGCGCGCTGGAAGATCAGCCGGATCTGACGTTCCGTCTCGCCGACGTACTTGTTGAGCAGCTCCGGCCCCTTGACGTTGAGGAAGTAGCTGCGCACGCCTTGCTGGCCCGTGCGCTCGGCGACCCGCTGAGCGAGGGAGTTGGCCACGGCCTTGGCGATCATCGTCTTGCCGCATCCGGGTGGGCCGTAGAGCAGGATGCCCTTGGGGGCGCGCAGCTCGTGCTCGACGAACAGCTCCGCGTGGAGGTACGGCAGCTCGACGGCGTCGCGGATCGCCTCGACCTGGTCGCCGAGCCCGCCGATCTGCTCGTAGGTGACGTCGGGGACCTGCTCGAGCACGAGCTGCTCGACCTCGGCCTTCGGGATGCGTTCGATGGCCGTGCTCGAGCGTGGGTCGACCAGCAGGGCGTCCCCGGCCTTCAGCGGCAGCTCCTGCAACGGAGCGGACAGCGCGACGAGTCGCTCCTCGTCGGTGGTGCCGAGCACGAGCACACGCCCGTCGTCGAGCAGCTCGGAGATCTTCATGATCTCGCCGCGGTCGTCGAAGCCAGCCGTGGCGACCACGTTCATCGCGTCGTTGAGGCGGACCTCCTGACCGGGCTCGAGGTCGGCGAGGGCGATCTCCGGTCCGGCCCCGACCTCCAGCTTGCGGCCCGAGACGCTGACGGTGGCCGTCTCGCCGTCGTCGGCGCACGTGAGGAAGATGCCGTAGGTCTGCGGCGGCGCGGAGAGCCGCTCGACCTCCTCCTTGAGGGTGTCGAGCTGCTCCCGAGCCGCACGGAGGGTGTCCGTGAGCTTCGCGTTGCGTGTCAGGGACGCCTGCAGCTGGCCCTTGGTCTCCAGCAGGCGCTCCTCGAGGACGCGGATCCGCGTCGGCGCGGTCTCGAGCCGCCGGCGCAAGAGGTCGAGCTCCTCACGGAGGAACTTCAGCTCCGCCTTCAGTTCGTCCGGATCCTCGATCTCGTCCGGATCCCGGAGCGCCCGACGCGACACCTCACGGTCGTACGACGCGGCCGGCTCGTCGGCGGCGGACCCGTGGGCGTGCTCCGGATCCCCGTGCGGCTCGTCGCCGGACGCTGCTGGCGTGCGACCCACCACGTGGCCTCCTCGACTGCGGGTAGGAGCCCGTCCGGCTCCGCTTGCCGTCGCAGCGCGAGTGTACGGCACGGCCTGTCGGCGTCAGGTGGGGCGACACGGCGGTCGCGAGCCGACACGCGATGGTCCCGAGGTGGAGAACGGTGGCCCGAGCCGGGACGCGCTCGTACCGAGCCGGCATGCGGTGGCCCTGGGCCCGGACCCGGTGGGCCTGAGCCGGGACGCGGTGGTCGCGACCGGGCAGGCGGCGGGCGCACCCGGCACGGG
>SKTG01000415.1 GCA_007118045.1 Nitriliruptoraceae bacterium | reverse complement strand
CGGCCTGCGTCAGGACCGCGTCGGCGGCGTCGGAGACCCGATCGAGCTCGGCTTGGAGCTCCGCGTGCTCCCCACGCGCGGCCGCCCGTCTGGCGAGGGTGACCGCTCCCGCGAGCCGGACGGCCGGGGAGCGGACCGCGTGTGCCACCGGACCCGCGCTGCCTCGGCGCAGCGCCGTCAGCAGTGGAGGTGGCACGGAGGTCCGCGGCAGCGCTTCCTCCACGAGGACGCGCTCGCCGCCGGGTCCCGGCCGCAGCGTCAGGCGCCAGCGCCCACCGAAGGCGTGGTAGCCGACCGTCCCGACCGCGCCCTCCCGCCCCACCTCGGTCACGGCTCCGAGCACGAGGCGCCGCACCTGCTCGGAGGCGCCCGCGACCCTGCCCTCGGCGCGTGCCGGCCAGCCGGACACGTTGCCGTCCCGGTCCAGGCGCGCGACGGGCACGCCGCCGGACGTCGGGTCGTTCATCCACCACCCCCGTGACGGTCAGCCGACGTGGCGTGCCGCGACTCGACGCAGGACCGCTCCGACCGCCCCGACGGAGAGGGGCTTGTCCAGCACCTGCAGGCCCCGGCGATCCGCCGCGGCGTCGATGGAGGCGTCCCGGCCCGCCGTGATCAGCACGATCTGCTCCGACGAGAAGCCGTCGAGTTCCTCGACGCGGTCGACGAGCGCCAGCCCGTCGAGCTGCGGCATGATGACGTCGACGAAGGCGACCGCGGGTTGCAGCCGGCCGAGCGCGATCAGCGCCCGCATCCCGTCCGACTCCGCGGTGACCCGGACCGGGAGATCGAGCACCTCCGCGGCGTCGCGCACCAGCTCGGTCAGCAGCCGCAGCTCGGTCTCCTCGTCGTCCACGACGAGGACGTCGAGATCGCGCCGCTCGCCGTCCAGGTCGCGGGCGAGCTCCTCGAGGCGCCGGCGGTGGCGCGGTTGCGGCCGGCTCCTCCCCGTCTCCCAGGCGTTGACGGTGCTGAAGGACACCCCCACCCGGCGCGCCAGCTCCTCCTGGGTCCACACCCCGCGCGCCCGGATGCCGGCGACCAGCTCCGGTGTCGGCGCGTCGGCAGCGGGCATGACGGCTACTCCCGGGTCCGTGGTCGCGCGGGCCGGCCACGGTGCCCTCCCCGGCCTGCGACGGGACCCTGGAAGCTAGCGGGCGACCCGGGTCCGTCCAGTGACGGTGCGCTCAGGCGTCCCCGGTCGCGCCGCCACGTGGCTGCCGCGTGACCGGGGTCGCCACGACCGGGGTAGTTTGCCGTCCATGCGCCTGCTCGCCTCGTCCGGTCCGCTGTTCGCCCGTCCCCTGGACTGGGCGTTCGGCGTGCTGAAGGAGGCCGGGTACGACGGGGTCGAGCTGATGGTGACCCAGGATCCGGCCACGCAGGACCCCGATCGCGTCCGGGACGTCGCCGAACGGGAGGGGATCGGCGTCCCCGTGGTCCACGGCCCCTTCCTGCTGCTGACCCGGCGGGTGTTCGGCACCGACCTGGTCACCAAGGCCCGTCGCTCGCTCGAGCTCGCCGGCGCGGTCGGCGCCGACGTGATGATCGTCCACCCGCCGTTCCGCTGGCAGCGCGCCTTCCACCAGTGGCTGTGCGACGAAGCCGACGACGAGGCGGCTGCGCTGCACACGCGCGTGGGCGTGGAGAACCTCTATCCCGTCACCGTCGCCGGCCGGCCGATCCGCTTCCACCGCTACACGCAGCCGTCACACCTGGCTCCGTTCTCCCACGTCGTGCTCGACACCAGCCACTTCGGGGTGGCCGAGGTCAACATCAACGAGGCCTACGAGTCGTTGCGCGACCAGGCCGTCCACCTGCACGTCTCCGACTACCGCGGTGGCGGCCGCGACAGCCACGCCCCGCTCGGTCACGGCCTGCTCCCCCTGGCGAGCTTCCTGCACACCGTCGGACGCGAGGAGCGGGCGGGCAGGACCCCGGGCCGGCCCGGCCCGATGGCCACGGGTGCCGCCTCGATCACGCTGGAGCTCGACTGCCGCCGCTACCTCGACGAGCGTGCGGCGCTGGTCGGCTACCTGCGTCAGGAGCGGGAGAAGTGTCTCGCGCTGCTGGCGGGAGCCGACGCAGAGGACGTCCTGGGACGCCCGGACCTGGTCGAGGTGGCTCCGGGCGTGCACGAGGACGACGCGGACCAACCGACCGTGGCGCCCGACGGGGGCGCCTGACCCGAGGCCCGGTGCCGAACGAGACGTGCGCCGAGCAGACGAGGCTGACATGCGCAACGGCACCACCCTCGTGCTGGTCCTGCTCCTGCTGGCGATCGTCGTGGCCGCGGCCGTTCAACTCACCCAGGCCGCCAGCCTGTGAACCGCCTACAGGAAGACCGAACGCCGTCCCATCAGGTTGCGGTGCAGCATCCCCTGGATGGTCGCCCGGACCTGGTCCGTGAGGTCGAACACGGCCATCGGGTCGTCGGCGATCTCCTGCGCGTCCTCCATGCTCTCCATCGGTTCCCCGTACTCGATGACCCACTTGGAGGGCAACGGCAGCAGCGCGAACGGTCCCAGCAGCGGCAGAGTGAACAGCTGCGCCACGACCGGGGCGTACGGCAGGTCGAGCAGCCGGGCGAGCAGCCGCAGGTCGAACAACAGCGGGTAGATCTCCTCGCTGCCCACGATCGCCGTCGGGACGATCGGGGCCTCGGCGCGCAGCGCCGTGGCGACGAACCCGCCACGGCCGAACCGTTGGAGCTTGTAGCGGTCCCGCCACGGCTTGCCGAGGCCCTTGTAGCCCTCCGGCCAGACCGCGACGAGCTCACCGGCCTCCAGCAACCGGTCGGCGTCGTCGCCCGAGGCCAGCGTGGCTCCGGTCTTGCGCGCCCACTCGCCGATGAACGGCGTGCGGAACACCAGGTCCGCCCCCAGCTCGCGAGCATGCCGGCCCGTGCGGTCGAACACGTCCAGGCGGGTGATCAGGGCGTCGGCCGGCAGGGTCCCCGCGTGGTTGGCCACCAGCAGCGCCCCGCCCGTGGCGGGGATGTTGTGGACCCCGTGGGAGGTGACGCGCCAGTAATGGCGGTGCAGCGGCCGTAGCAGCGGCATCATCAGGTTGGTGGTCAGGTCCTCGTCGAAGCCGTACTCGTCGACGTCGTAGTCCCCCGTGATGCGCCGGCGGACCACCGAGGCCATCCCGCGTAGCGCCTCCAGCCAGCGCTCGTCCGCGGCATCGCGCAGCAGCTCGACACCGTCGATCGCCGCGCCGAAGCCCCGGCGGGTCAGTTCGCGTTCGGCCCGTGCGAACGCGGCGTCGGCACGGTCGCTCTCCGGCCGTCCCCCCGGGACCCCTCGTCGTTCGGGTGCGAGGCGCTCCACGGCAGCCTTGCGCGCCGCGTCCCGGGCCGGACCACCGCTGCGAGCTCCGATGCTGGTGGGGCGGTCCGCCGCGGGCCGCTCGGGGGCCGTGACGGTGTCGGCTCGCGGCGCGGTCTCACGTTCGGCGTGGACCCGGCAACGCCCGTCGGACACGGCGTAGTTGCGACAGGGACGACCGGCCACGGTGAGCGCTTCGCAGCGCGGTCGATCGGAGGCACCGACCCGCGACGCCGCGACGCGCGCGTCGCGGGCCGCGCGTTGCTCGGCGATCGAGATGACCTCCGCGTGCTGCTCCGCCGTACCACTCACGGTCGCACCTGCTCTCGTCGGGTGGCGGTCGGCCACTGCGGCGACGCGCGCAGGAACGCGCCGAGCTCGCGCTCCCAGCGGGCCACGTCCTCGCGGTCGATCAGCCCGTGGATCTGCCGCTGCTCGACGAAGTCCTCGAAGGCCTGGCGCGAGGTGTAACGGGGTACGTAGCCCAGACGTTCCCGGAGACGGGTCGTGTCCACCACGCGACCGTACTGCAGGAACCGCAGCTGATCCGGGGGCAGGTCGGCCCGGCCGCTCCGCCGGATCAGGCCGGCGACGGCGGACACGAGCGGCAGCGGCACCGGGGCGGCCACCCGGCCGGCGAGCCGGACGCACTGTGACAGGTAGAGCACGCCCTCCCCGGCGACGTTGTACAGCCCCGGGGTCTCGTCGGTCGCGACGTGTTCGAGCACGCCGACGGCGTCGTCCTCGTGGCAGAACTGCAACCTCGGGTCGAAACCGAGCACGGTCGGGACGACGGGCAACGTGAACAGCGAGTGGAAGGAGCTGTCGACCCGGGGACCCAGCAGGTTCGCGAACCGCAGGATGGTGACGTCCACGTCCTTGCGCTGACGGCCGAGGGTGCGCAGGTAGCCCTCCACCTCCACCGCGTCCTTGCCGACCCCGGTGCGTGTCGGCGACCGTGGCCCACCCTCCTCCCCGAAGCGGGCCGGGTCGGCGTAGTCGGAGCCGTAGACGGCCGTGGTCGACTTGAGGACCACGCGCTGGACCTGCGGCGCCTTCTGGCAGGCCGCGAACAGCTGCATCGCCCCGATGACGTTGCGTTCCTTCACCTGCGCCCGGCTCCGCCCGTCCGGCGAGCTCGTGGCCAACGACAGGTGCAGGACCGTGTCGATGTCCGCGGTGTCCAGCGTGCGACCGACCACGGGGTTGCGCAGATCGGCCCGCACGAACTCCGTTCGCGCGAGCTCGTGCTGCGGTTCGCGCACGTCGACCCCGACGATCGCCGCGACGTCGTCACGCTGCTCGAGGGCCTGGGCCACCAGCCCCTGCAGCTGACCGGCGATGCCGGTGATCAGGACGCGGCGCCCTGCTGCCACGGGCTGCCCCCTCGCTGCTGGATCGACGGTCCGCGCGGTCCGCGCGGTCCGCCCGCAGTGAAGCGCTCCGACCGGATGAGCGCGACCCCGTGCCCCCGGTCGCGCGCCCAGGGTCCGCGGCCGGTCTCGCGACGATCCGGCGGCACCGCAGAACGGCCGGCGCCCCGAGCTAGGGGGAGCGTAGATCCGGGACGTCCTCGAGGTCCACGGAGGCCGGATCCACGACCTGCTGCTCGAGGTAGCTGTCGAGGTCGGCGGCCCGAACCCGGTAGTTGCGCCCGACCCGCACCGCCGGCAGCTCCCCACGCCGGATCAGCCGGTAGATCGTCATCGTGGAGACGCGCAACTGCCCGGCGACCTCGGCAGCCGTGAGGAGCCGGTCGCTCATGGGTCACCCGATCGTCGTGGCCGGCGCCACGTGTCGCCATGGTCGCCGTGTTGCCGGGCACCGTAGCCGGCGGTAGCGACAGCGACACCGGCCACCTCGGCCAGGGCGAGCGAACCGTCGTCACGGACCCGCCTGCGTCACATCCGGGCCAGGTCCCTCCGCCGGAAGGCACCACGCCGCGCGGATGCCGCGCGGTGTCTCGATCCCGGGAGCGAGCCTGCGATCACCGCACCCCGTGCCGGGGCAGCACCAGTCGCCGCAGCGCCTCGATCGAGCCGCGGGCCGCCGTCACCGCCTGCTCGTGCATGGCCTCCGAGACCCGAACGGGGTCCTCGGTGAAGCCCGTGGGTGGCGTCACCCCCGTGCGTTCCACGGCCACCTCCCGCCACTCCATCGGGATCTCGAACGGCAGTCGCCGACCCGTCATCTCCGCGAACGCCAGCGTCCACGCCACGGGGACGACCTGGACGAGCTGGTAGCCCCCGCCGCCCGTCGCCACCCAACGTCCCTGTGCGGTCTCGTGGGCGAGCCGGTGCAACCGGGCGTAGATGTCGGCCATGTCGTCCACCGTCAGCGCCAGGTGGGCGAGCGGATCGGTGGCATGGGCGTCGCAACCGAGCTGGGTGACGAGCACGTCCGGCGCGAACGCCCGGACGAGCGGCTCCACGACCGCGTCGAAGGCTTCGCGCCAGACCGTCCCGGTGGTGCCCGGCGCGAGGGGCAGGTTGGCTGCGCTGCCCTCGGCACCCTCGCCACCGATGTCCTCGACGTGACCGGTGCCGGGGAACAGGTACTGCCCCGACTCGTGCAACGAGATCGTGAGCACCCGCGGATCGTCGGCGAACATCACCTCGACGCCGTCGCCGTGGTGGACGTCCACGTCGACGTAGCAGACCCGCTCCGCGCCGTGCTCGAGCAGCCAGTCGATCGCGACCGCGGGGTCGTTGTAGACGCAGAAGCCGGCGGCCCGCTCCGGCATGGCGTGGTGCAACCCACCAGCCGGGTTGAAGGCGTGGTCGGCCTTGCCCTCCCAGACCTGGCGGGCGGCCTCGACCGTCGCCGAGCAGACGAGCACGGAGGCGCCGTGCATCCCGGGGAAGGCGGGCGTGTCCCCCGGCCCGAGCCCGAACGCCGGATCGGCGCGGGCCGTGGGGTCGGCGGAGAGCCGCTTGACGGTGTCCACGAAGTCGGGGCGGTGCAGCCGCAGCACCGCGGCCTCGTCGAGCCGGGCCGGGAGCACCTCGTCGACCCCGAGACCGAGCAGCCCGGAACGGCGGATCAGATCCACCGTCAGCTCCACGCGGACGGGCGCCAAGGGGTGTCCCTGACCGAGGTCGTACCCGGCGACGCGGTCGTCCCACACCAGGGCGACCCGACCGATCGCGGACGGACCCTCACCTGCCACACGCTCTCCTCACGGCTCCCGCCGTGGAGCCTAATGGGTCCGCAACCCCGGGCTCCACCGACGGTCGCGACCCATCGAGCGCGTCAGTCGCGACGGAGGGCCTCCACGGGGTCGAGCCGGCCGGCACGGCGCGCCGGCAGCACGCCGAACACCAGGCCGACCCCGACCGAGACCCCCAGAGCCAAGGCGATCGACCACCAGGTCACCTCGGCTGGGACCGGCGCGAAGGTGGCGACCAGGCTGGCGCCGCCCACGCCGAGAGCCAGGCCGATCGTCCCACCGAGCACGGTGAGCACGACCGCCTCCAGCAGGAACTGGACCGTGATGTCGCGGGTGCGTGCACCGAGGGCCTTGCGGAGGCCGATCTCGCGGGTGCGCTCGCTCACCGACACCAGCATGATGTTGGAGACGCCGACCCCGCCCACCAGCAGCGAGATGCCGGCGATGGCGCCGAGCACGACCGTGAGGATCTGCAGCACGTCACCCACGACGCCGATGATCTCGTCCTGGCTGACCACGCTGAACTCGTCCTCCGACAGCCGCTCCCCGAGTACGCGCTCGACGACGGCGCGGTCCTGCTCGATCGTGTCGGTCGATCCGGCCCGCACGAAGATGGAGTCGAGGCGCTCGGTCGCGAACAGGCGCTGGCCGGTGCTGACCGGGATCCAGACGGTCGCGTCCTGATCGGGCCCGAACGGGCTGCCGTCGCCGCCGACCCGGGCGAGGACGCCGGTGATCCGGAACTGGATCCCGCCGATGCCGAGCTGCCGACCGATCGGGTCCTGCCCCGGGAACAGCTCCTCCGCGGTCGTGGCCCCGAGGACGGCGACGCGCCGGGAGGTCACCACGTCCGACTCGGTGAAGGCCTGGCCGCGAGCGATCTCCCGCGCGAGCACCTGCGGGTACGCGGCGGTCACGGCGTGAACCGTCGCGTT
>SKTG01000259.1 GCA_007118045.1 Nitriliruptoraceae bacterium | reverse complement strand
GGCGCGAGCCGGATCCGGCCCGTCCCCGCAGCGTCCGTCCGACCTGGCTGCCGGCGCCGAGCTGCCCCCGCACGACCACGCCGGTCGTCGTGAGCGGGTCCGTGAGATCGTGAGGGCCGAGGGTGCGACGCTGCTGCTCGTGACCGACCCGGTCAACGTCCGGTACCTGAGCGGGTTCAGCGGCACCAACGGACAGGTCCTGATCGGCCCGGACGCGGAGGTCGACCGCCTCGTCACCGACGGCCGCTACGAGGCCCGCGCCGCCACCGAGGCGCCCGACCTGACGGCCTCGTTGACCCGCGAACCGGTCGAGGTCGCGCTGGAACTCGCGGCTGCCCTGGACGGCGACGCCGGGGTCGTGGCGGCCGAGGCAGATCACCTGACCTGGTCGGCAGGTCGACAGCTGATGGAGCAGGCCGAGGCAGCCGGGGTGGAGGTCCTCGCCAGCACACAGCTCGTGGAGCGGTGTCGTCTGGTCAAGGATGACTCCGAGCTGGCGCGGTTGGCGCTCGCCTGTGACATCACGCAACGGGCGCTCGCCTGGCTGTTCGACGAGGTGGTGGCGGTCGGGCGGACCGAACGCGAGCTCGCCACGGCCCTGGAACGTCGCTTCGTCGATCTCGGCGCCGACGGCGTCGCGTTCCCCTCGATCGTCGCGAGCGGACCCAACTCGGCCATCCCGCACCATGCGGCGGGGGCGCGTCCCGTCGAGCTCGGGGACCTGCTGACCGTCGACTGCGGTGCCCTGGTCGACGGCTACCACGCCGACCACACCCGAACGATCGGGATCGGCCACCTGGACGACGAGCTGGTCGCGGTCCATGCCCTCGTCGAGCGGGCGCAGGCCGCTGGTAGGGAAGCCGCCGTCGCGGGAGCCTCGACCGGTGACGTGGATGCCGCGGCCCGTGAGGTCATCGACGCGGCGGGCTACCGGGAGCGGTTCGTGCACGGCACGGGCCACGGCGTCGGGCTGAGGATCCACGAGGCGCCGGCGGTCGCGGAGGGGTCGGCTGCTAGGCTGGAGGCCGGCATCGCGCTCACCGTCGAACCGGGTGTCTACCTCCCCGGCCTCGGTGGCGTCCGCATCGAGGACACCCTGGTGGTCACCGCGGACGGCCCAGCGCGAGCCCTCACCGATACCCCTCGCGAGCTGATCATCCGGTAGATGCCGCTCGCGCTCGACCTCCCGAAGGTTCCCACGTGGTCTCGACCAACAACCTCAAGAACGGCATGACCCTCCTCCTCGACGGCAAGCTGCAGCAGGTCGTCGACTGGAACCACCACAAGCCCGGCAAGGGCGGTGCCGTGGTGCGGACCAAGCTCAAGGAGGTCGAGACCGGCAAGGTCGTCGAGCGCACCTTCCGGGCCGGCGAGGACATCGACCAGGCCATCGTCGAGCGCTCGACGGTGCAGTTCCTCTTCCGGGAGGGGGACGACCTCGTCCTGATGGACAACACCACCTTCGAGCAGCGTCACGCGAGCAAGGCCGCCATCGGCGACGCCGCCGACTACCTGGTCGAGGGCGACGAGCTGCAGATCCAGGACTACGAGGGTCGGATCGTCGGCGTGGAGCTGCCCGCCTCCAAGGACCTCGAGGTGGCGCAGACCGACCCCGGCTTCGCCGGCAACACCGCGACGTCGGCCACGAAGCCGGCGACGCTCGAGACGGGCAAGGAGATCCAGGTGCCGCTCTTCATCGAGCCTGGTGAGAAGGTCAAGGTGGACACCCGTTCGGGTGCTTACATCTCGCGCGCTTGATGATGGACCTCGACGGCATGCAGAGGAGCGACGGACCCGCCGACACCGGCTCGTCGGATGGGGACGGGGACGACACGGGCGCGACGGACATTGGCGAGGGCGAAGCGGGACCGGCCAACCCGGGACCGAGCGACGCGGGACGGGGCGAGCCGGCACCGGGCGACGACGCCGGATCGGGCGATGCCGGGCCGCGGTCGGAGCCCGGCGCGTCGGACGGTCCGGGCCTCGAGGGGGCTGATCAGGTGGCCGGCGGCGAAGCAACGGAACCGTCGGGGTCGGCTGAGGGCGGCCGGAGGGCCGCCGACGAGGGCGCGGCATCGTCGGAGCGGAGCGAACGTGGCCGCGAGGTGGGCCGTGGCAAGGGCACGAAGCGGTCCCGGTCCGGGCAGCGGCGGACGGACACGGGGGATCCACGGCGTGCCCGTGAGCGGGCCCTGCGCATGCTGTTCCAGGCCGACGTCCGGGGTGTCGAGCCCGACGTCGTGCTGCGAGCGCTCACCGACGACGAGGCGGCGCGGTCCCTGCTCGACGACCTCGACGACCTGCAGGCGGACGTCGCGAGCGAGCAGGAACGGTTGCGGGCCCAGGCACACGACGACGCGGTGGCCGGGACCACCGATCGGCCGCTCAGGGCCTCGCCTCGGATCGACGGCTTCACGCGGAGCCTGGTCCTGGGAGTCGCCGACCACCGTGACGAGGTCGATGCGCTCATCGCCCGGTACGCGCGCAAGTGGTCGATCCCCCGGATGCCGGTGGTGGATCGGTCCGTGCTGCGGCTGGCGGCCTACGAGCTGCTCTACGAGTCGACGCCCCCGGCGGTGGTGATCGACGAGGCCGTCACCCTCGCGAAGACGCTGTCGACCGACGACTCGGGTGGCTACGTCAACGGGGTCCTCGAGTCGGTCCGCAAGGACATCGCCGCCACCCGGCAACGGAGCCCCAGCGCCTGACCGCGCCGTGGTGTCGCTACGGCGCGCGCCGGGGTGGTGGTCGAGGAGGACCGGGCCATGCCGCCGTGCTGCTACGGTCGGCACCGTCGCCGGGTTCCGCCCGGTGACGCGGTGGCGAGACCACCGCCAGCTCCTTTAAGGACCGGTCCTGTGAGGCCGGGAAGGAGGACGAGTTTGAGCGTGCCTGCTCGCATCCTGAGCGGTGATGACGTCTCCCGGGTCTGTCGTCGCCTCGCGCACGAACTGATCGAGGCCAACCACGGGGCTCAGGACCTGGTCCTGCTCGGGATCCAGACCCGCGGTGTCCCACTGGCCCGTCGCCTCGCCGAGCTGATCGCCGACATCGAGGGCACCGCCGTCCCGCACGGCGCCCTGGACGTGACGCTCTACCGCGACGACCTCGACAGCCGTGGCCCGAAGCCGCTGACCTCCACGGACGTGCCGGTCAGCATCGAGGGTCGCACGGTCGTGCTCGTCGACGACGTGCTCTACACGGGACGGACCATCCGGGCGGCGCTGGACGCGATCAGCGAGCTGGGCCGGCCGGACCGGATCCGGCTCGTCGTGCTCGTCGACCGTGGCCACCGTGAGCTGCCGATCCGTGCGGACCACGTGGGCAAGAACCTGCCGACCGCCTACGGCGACCGCATCCAGGTCCGCCTGAGCGACGTCGACGGCGAGGAGGGCGTCTACGCCGAGGAGGTGGGCGCGTGAACCCTGCGATCGGTCACGAAGTCGCTGCGGGAACCGCTGCCAACGGGAGCACCGAGGTGCCGACGCAGCCACGAGCCGCGACGCCCCGTACCTCCGCGACCCAGGCGGTGGCGAGCCCGGAGGCGGGCCCGGGGGAGCGTGGGCCGGCGTCGGACGTCGACACCACGGATGGCGCGACGCGGCCGGGGACCGGCTCGGGGGATCGTGGGCCGGCGTCGGGCGGGGTTGCCGCGGGTGAGGGGACGCGGTCGCAGGGGGCCGAGGCGAGTTTCCGCCGGCTGCCCAACCTGATCAGCATCGAGGACCTCGACGCCGCCCAGGTCCGCCGCATCCTCGACACCACGGAGCAGCTCCTGCCGATCGCCCAGCGCGAGCGAAACTCCGTGCCCACCCTGCGCGGCAAGATGGTCTGCAACCTCTTCCTCGAGGACTCGACCCGGACGCGCATCTCGTTCGAGCTGGCGGCCAAGCGGCTCTCCGCCGAGGTGCTGAACTTCTCGGCCAAGGGCTCCTCGGTGTCGAAGGGCGAGTCGTTCAAGGACACGGCCCTGACGCTGGATGCGATGGGTGTCGACTGCGTCGTGGTGCGCTCGGGGAGCTCGGGCGCCCCGCTGCAACTGTCGCGTTACCTCGACGTCCCGATCCTCAACGCGGGGGACGGCTGGCACCAGCACCCGACGCAGGCGCTGCTCGACGTCTTCACGATGCGTCGGCACCTGGGCGACATGGCGGGGCGCCGGGTGGTGCTCGTCGGTGACCTGCTCCACTCGCGGGTCGCCCGCAGCGAGGTACAGGCGTTGCGGCTGCTGGGCGCACGTGTGACCGTCGTGGCACCGCCGACGCTGCTGCCGCCGGCGATCGAGGGCTGGGACGTCGAGGTGGCACGCGACCTCGACGACGTGCTCCCGAGCGCCGACGTGGTCTACGCGCTGCGGGTGCAACGCGAACGCATGCACGGCGCCTTCTTCCCCTCGGTCCGCGAGTACGCGCGACGATGGGGCCTCGACGGGCGCCGGCTGCGGCTGATGCGCGACGACGCCATCGTGATGCACCCCGGACCGATGAACCGAGGCGTGGAGATCACGGGGGACGTCGCCGACTCGGACCGGGCCGTGATCACCGAGCAGGTCACCAACGGCATCGCGGTCCGCATGGCGTGCCTCTACCTGCTGCTCGCCGGTGGCGCGGCGGGTGGGTCGAGCGGCCAGGAGCCGGTCTCCAGCGGACAGCAGGAGCGCGAGTCCGGAGGCCTGCCGGCCGACACGTCGGCGTCCAGCGCAGCGCAGGAGGTGCCGCGATGAGTGACCGTGTGCTGCTGGCCGGCGGTCGGGTGCTCGACCCGACCACGGGGTTGGACGCCCACCTCGACGTGCTGGTCGCCGACGGCCGCGTCGAACGTCTCTTGCCACCTCGCGGCGGCGCGGGGGCCACGAACCCCGACCTCGCCGGCGGCGGCCCCGACGGGCAGGGGAACGCCGAGGCTTCCGACGCACGCGTCGGCCGGGCCCCCGACGCCGCAGCCGGCCCGGTCACCAACGCCGGCTCCTCCGAGGTCGCCCACGCGGCGGCCGGCGCCGAGGTGGTGGACGTCACCGGCTACTGGGTCACGCCCGGGTTCGTCGACCTGCACACCCACCTGCGCGAGCCGGGTGGGGAGGACGCCGAGGACGTCGCGACCGGATCGGCCGCCGGCGCGGCAGGCGGCTACACGGCACTGTGTGCGATGGCGAACACCTCGCCGGTGTGCGACGCCGTCCCGATCGCCGACATGGTGTGGCAGCGCGGGCGGGAGGTCGGCCTGGTCGACGTGTTCCCGGTCGGGTCGATCACCGCGGGGCTCGAGGGCCGGGAGCTGACGCCGTTCGGTGAGCTCAACGCGAGCGCGGCGCGGGTCGACTTCTTCTCCGACGACGGCATCCCGTTGGCCGACGCGCTCGTGATGCGACGTGCGTTGCAGTACGCGACGGCGTTCGACGCGGTGATCTGCAACCACGCCGAGGACCCCGACCTCACCGCCGACGCCCAGATGAACGAGGGCGCGATGTCGTCCGTGCTCGGGCTGGCGGGCTGGCCGCACGAGGCGGAGGAGGTCATGATCGCGCGCGATCTGATCCTGGCCGCGGGCGTCGGGGCCCGGCTGCACGTCCCCCACGTGACCACGGCCGGGGCGGTCGAGCTGATCCGGGCGGCCAAGGCGCGCGGCGTGCGGGTCACGGCCGAGGTGACGCCGCATCACCTGCTGTTGACCGACGACCTCGTCAGCTCCTACGACCCGGTGCTGAAGGTCAACCCGCCGGTGCGTACGGACCGGGACGTCGCGGCGCTGCGGGAGGCGCTGGTGGACGGGACGCTGGACGCCGTCGCCACCGATCACGCGCCCCACGCGCCGGAGCTCAAGGACCAGGAGTGGGAGCACGCCCCGTGCGGGATGCTGGGGTTGGAGACCGCCTTCGGGGTCGTCAACACGGCGTTGATCCGGACCGGTCAGCTCGATCCCCTGACGGCGGTGGCGCGCTTCACGACCGGGCCGGCGAGCGTGCGTGACGTCGAGGCGCATGGCGGAGGTCGCGGCGCGGCCGGGCTGGTCGCCGGGGCGCCGGCGAACCTCGCGGTGTTCGACCCCGAGCACACCTGGACGGTGACGGCCGACCAGCTCCACAGCCGGGCACGCAACTCGCCCTACATCGGTCGCGAGCTGACGGGCCGTGCCGTGCACACGATGCTGCGGGGCCGCTTCACCCTGCGGGACGGCGTGGTGCGCGAGGTACCCGAGCGGGATGGCTCCCGCCGGGGCGCGGCCGGCCACGGTGCGTTCCCCGGTCACCGGGCGTTCACCGGCCACGGGGGGACGGCAGCCGGGAGGCCCGTCGACACCGAGGTGGGGGCATGACGGCCGACCACCCGACGCACGCCGGTCAGCCAACTGGTGCCACGGGGAACGATGCCAGCGCGCCCTGGGGCCCCTCGGGACGTCGCGCCAGCGACCACGTCGACGCGCTGCTCGTCCTGGAGGACGGCACCGCCTTCCGCGGCCGGGCCATCGGGGCGCACGGATCGGTGTTCGGCGAGGCGGTGTTCAACACCGGGATGGCGGGCTACCAGGAGGTGCTCTCCGACCCGTCCTACCACCGCCAGATCGTGACGATGACGGCCCCGCACGTGGGCAACTACGGCATGAACGCGCACGACATGGAGTCGGACCGGCTGCAGGTGGCCGGTTTCGTGGTGCGCGAGGCGGCGCGCCGGCCCTCGTCCTGGCGGGCGGAGCAGGACCTGCGTGGCGCGCTGGCGCAGGCCGGTGTGGTCGGGATCGAGGGCGTCGACACGCGCCGGCTGACACGTCACCTGCGCGATGCCGGCGCCATGCGTGCCGGGTTGTCGACGGAGATCCTCGATGTCGACGCGCTACGGGCTCGGGTGCTCGACAGCCCGGGCATGGAGGGTGCCGAGCTCGCCTCGGCGGTCACCACGTCCCGGCCCTACGTGCTGGAGGCCGTCGGGGGGAACGGCTCGGCAGCGCCGCGGGTGCGCGTCGTCGCGCTCGACTTCGGTATGAAGCGCTCGATCGGCCGCTACCTCACCGAGCACGGTGCCGAGGTGCACGTGCTCCCGGCGGATGCCACGGCCGACGACGTGCGGGCGGTCGAACCGGACGGGCTGTTCCTCTCGAACGGACCGGGTGATCCGGCCACGGTCGCGCAGGGCATCGCCACGACGCGCGAGCTGCTGGGCGAGGTGCCGACGTTCGGTATCTGCCTCGGCTCGCAGTTGCTCGGACGCGCGCTCGGCGCGTCCACCTACAAGCTCACGTTCGGCCATCACGGGGTGAACCAGCCCGTGCTGCGGCGTTCGGACCGCACGGTGGAGATCACCAGCCACAACCACGGTTTCGCGGTCGAGGCGAGCAGCCTCGGCGAGCGGCGCGAGGGGCACGCTTACGTGACGGCCGACCACGGGGTGGTCGAGGTCAGCCACGTCAACCTCAACGACGACGTCGTCGAGGGGTTGACGGC
>SKTG01000331.1 GCA_007118045.1 Nitriliruptoraceae bacterium | reverse complement strand
GCCTCCGGGTTGCCGTCGCCACCGATCTCGCCGAAGCGCAGCACCTGGTCCGCCTCGTGGACGAGCTGCTCCTCGAACAGGCTCGGCAGCACGACCGCTCCGACCCCCGCCGCCTCCAACGCCCGGAGCGAGCCGAGCTCCCCCGTGAACGGACCGGCCGACGCCACGATCGGCGAACGCAGCTCGAGCCCGAGGTAGTGGGCGGTCAGGTCGACCGGGGCCGTGGGCATCGGACCGCTCGGGATCACGTGCCCCGGCCCCGGTGGCGCGTCGTCGCCGTCGCCGCCGTCGATCATGGACGGACCGAAACGCTGGCTCATCACGCGTCCTCCTCGGGCTTCGCGGCCGCTTCGACGTCGGGCCCGCTGGTCGGATCGAGGTCCCCCGGGGTCGGCTGGGTCCGGGTCAGGCCGGCGAGCTGCTCGTAGTAGCGCCACCGCTCGTCGACGTCCTCCTGCGCCAGCTTGCGCAGCATCGCGGCGCGCTCCGGGTCGCTGCGTTCGAGCAGCGCGTACCGGCCCTCGGTGCGGAGGAAGTCGTCGACCGGCTGGCTCGGCGGCCGCGAGTCCAGTCGCAACGGCTGGGCGTCCTCGGCCTCCCCCGGGTGGTAGCGCAGCAGCGGCCAGTACCCGGTCTTGACCGCGAGGTCCATCCGGGTCATCGAGTCGCGCATGTCGACGCCGTGCGCGATGCAGGTGGAGTAGGCCAGCAGCAGGGACGGCCCGGGCCACGCCTCGGCCTCCCGGAAGGCCTTGACCGTCTGCATCTCGTTCGCGCCCATCGCGATGCGGGCGACGTACACGTGGCCGTACTGCATGGCCAGCGCACCGAGGTCCTTCTTCGGGGTCGACTTGCCGGCCGTCGCGAACTTGGCCGTCGCACCGCGAGGGGTCGCCTTGGAGGCCTGCCCACCCGTGTTGGAGTACACCTCGGTGTCCAGGACCAGCAGGTTCACGTCGGCGCCGGACGCCAGCACGTGGTCGACGCCGCCGAACCCGATGTCGTAGGCCCACCCGTCGCCGCCGACGATCCACACGTCGCGCCGCACGAGGACGTCGGCGATGACGTCGAGGTGGCGCGCCAGCACCGCCCGGGGTCCGCGCACGTCCGCGAGGCGACGGCGCAGCTCCTCGACCTGGTCCCGCTGCGCCGCGAGGCCCGCCTCGTCACCCTGGTCCGCTTCGACGAGGGCGGTGAGCAGGTCGTCACCGATGTCGCCGGCCAGCTCGTGCAGCAGGTGGATCGCGTGGGCACGGTTCTCGTCGAGGGCGAGCCGGATCCCGAGGCCGAACTCCGCGTTGTCCTCGAACAGCGAGTTCGACCAGGCGGGTCCGCGCCCGTTCGCGTCCGTGCCCCACGGCGTCGTCGGCAGGTTGCCGCCGTAGATCGAGCTGCAGCCGGTGGCGTTCGCGACCACGGACCGGTCACCGAACAGCTGCGTCATGAGCTTGAGGTAGGGGGTCTCGCCGCAGCCGGCGCACGCACCGGAGAACTCGAACAGCGGCTGGAGCGTCTGGCTGTGCTTGACGGTGTCGGTGCGGACCGTCGTGCGGTCCGGGTAGGGGATGGACTCGAAGTAGCGGAAACGCTCGCGTTCGGCGTCGAGCACCGTCCGGGTGCCGTCGCCGTCGCCGTTCCCGTTCCCGGCGGCCGTCGCCGCCGACCCGTCGGGCGTCAGCGCGGTGGCGTCGACGACCGCGGGGACGCCCTCGGGGCTGCCCACCTCCGGCGAGTCGGGGTCGCCGTGCAGCACCCGGGGGTCGGGGGAACCGGCGGTGTCGGCGCCGTCCGCGTGCAGCAGCGCGTCGATCGGGGTCATGTCGATCGATTTGTGGCCGACGTCGCTGCGGCTGACGGCCGGGCAGGTCTCGACGCACACGCCGCAGCCGGTGCAGTCGTCCGGCGCGACCTGCACGGTGAGCAGGTGACCCGTGAGGGAACGGTCCTTGAAGGGCTTGCACTTGAACCCTGCGGGCGCGTCGGCGACCTCGGCCTCCTCGAAGACCTTGATCTGGATCGCCGCGTGCGGGCACACGATCGCGCACTTGCCGCAGTCGATGCACAGGTCGGGGTCCCAGGTCGGGATCTCGTCGGCGAGGGCCCGCTTCTCCCAGCGGGTGGTGCCCGTCGGGAACGTGCCGTCGACGGGGAGCGCGGAGACGGGGAGCAGGTCACCCTGTCCCGCCATGAGCCGCTGCGTGACCCGTGAGACGAAGTCGGGCACGTCGTCCTCGCCGAGGGGCCGCAACCCGAGGGCGCGCTCGATCGGTTCCGGGCGCTGCCACGTGGCGCTGACCGCATCGGGCACCTCGACCCGTTCGACGGCACCTGCGGCGCGCCGCACGGCGTCGAGGTTGCGCGCCACCACCTGCTCGCCGCGCGAGCCGTAGGTGGCCTGGATGGCCGCCTCGATCGCCTCGAGGGCGGCGTCCCGCTCGATCACACCGGTGACGAGGAAGAACGCGACCTGCATGACCGTGTTGATGCGTCCGCCCAGCCCGGCTTCCCGGGCGATGCGGTAGGCGTCCACCACGTGCAGATCGAGATCGCGTTCGACGATCACGCGCTGGACGTCGGCCGGCAGACGGTCCCAGACCTGGTCCGCGCCGAACGGGGCGTTGAGCAGCACGGTGCCGCCCTGACCGGCCTCGCGGAGCACGTCGAGCTTCTCGAGCAGGCCGAACTGGTGGACGGCGACCACGTCCGCGTGCTCGATCAGGTACGTGGAGTGGATCGCGGAGCCGGACACGCGCACGTGCGAGGCGGTCACGGCACCCGACTTCTTCGAGTCGTAGACGAAGTAGGCCTGCACGTCGCGGCCGGTGCGCTCGGCCACGATCTTCGCGGTGTTCTTCGCGGCACCGACGGTCCCGTCCGAACCCAGGCCGTGGAAGACCGCCGAGAGGTCGCGTTCGCCGCGCGGCAGCACCAGGTCGGCGTCGGGCGTCAGCGACGTCCCACCGACGTCGTCGATGATCCCCACCGTGAAGCGGCGTGTCGGGTTCCCGGTCGCGAGCGCGGAGAAGACCGCCGAGACCATCGACGGCGTGAACTCCTTGCTCGAGAGCCCGTAGCGGCCGCCGATCACGTCCGGTAGCTCCCCGAGCCGTCCCGTGCTCACGGCATCGGCGAGGACCGCGAGCACGTCGGTCAGCAGCGGCTCCCCGACCGCACCCGGCTCCTTCGTCCGGTCGAGCACCGCGATCCGACGCACCGTGTCGGGCAGCGCGTCGAGCAGCGCGTCGACGGGGAAGGGCCGGTACAGCCGGACCACCAGCATGCCGACCTTCTCACCACGCGCGACGAGGTGATCGACCACCTCGCGGACGGCCCCGGCACCCGAGCCCATGATCACGACCACGCGCTCCGCGTCGGGTGCGCCGTGGTACTCGACCAGCCGGTAGTGCCGCCCCGTGCGCTCGGCGAGCCGGTCCATCGTGGTCTGCACGACCTCCGGGACGGCCGCGTGGAAGGGGTTGGCCGCCTCCCGGGCCTGGAAGAACACGTCCGGGTTCTGTGCGGACCCGCGCAGGACCGGTCGGTCGGGATCCAGGCCCCGCCGACGGTGCGCCAGCACGTCGTCCTCGGCGATCAGGGCGCGAAGGTCGTCGTCGTCGAGCAGCTCCACCCGGTTGAGCTCGTGCGACGTACGGAAGCCGTCGAAGAAGTGCATCACCGGCACGCGCGAGGCCAGCGAGGCGGCGTGGGCCACCGCCGCGAGGTCGTGGGCCTCCTGCGGCGAGTTCGACGCCAGCAGCGTCCAACCGGTGGTGCGCGCGGTCATCACGTCGGAGTGGTCGCCGAAGATGGACAGGGCGTGCGTGGCGATCGTCCGCGCGGCGACGTGCAGCACGGCCGGGGTCAGCTCGCCCGCGATCTTGAACATGTTCGGCAGCATCAGCAGCAGGCCCTGCGAGGACGTGAACGAGGTCGCCAGCGAGCCCGCCTGCACCGCGCCGTGCAACGCGCCCGCGGCGCCGCCCTCCGACTGCAGCTGCGCGACGGCGGGCACGGTCCCCCAGAGGTTGGGGCGCCCGTCGGCCGCCCAGGCGTCCGCCGCCTCGCCCATGGGGGAGGCGGGCGTGATCGGGTAGATCGCGATCGTCTCCGAGAGGGCGTAGGCGACGCGGGCGACCGCGTCGTTGCCGTCGGTGGTGACGACCTCGCGCTGCGCGCTGGTGACGTCGGGCTCTGCTGTGGCCGTTGCCATGGGACACCTCGCGGTTCGCGACGGAACGGTCGCGATGGGCTCCTCGGCAACGCTAGGGAGCGACACCCCGGCTGGGAGCGGCCGCAGGACCTCGACCCGCGGGACCTCCGGCCCCATCGACCTCGACGTCGCCGGCCGCCGTGGCGGCCGCCGGGTCGCGGGTGTCGACGATCACCTTGCCGACCCGACGACCCTGGACGGACTCCACCGTGATCACAACGCCATCGAGCTCCAGGCGCTCACCCTCGGTCGGTACGCGCCCGAAGGTCGCGAACACCAGGCCCCCCACCGTGTCCCAGCCCTCCTCGGGCAGCTCCGTTCCGAGCAGTTCGTTGAGGTCGTCGACCCCCAGCCGGGCGTCGACGCGGAGACGTCGTTCCCCGAGCAGCTCGACCAGGGGGTCCTCGTGGTCGTGCTCGTCGACGATCTCGCCGACGATCTCCTCGAGGATGTCCTCGATCGTGACCAGCCCGACCAGTTCGCCGTACTCGTCGACGACCAGCGCGAGGTGCACGGTCGCCTCCTGCAGCTCCCGCAGCAGGTCGTCGACGCGCTTGGTCTCGGGCACGAAGGTGGGGCGGCGGACGAGGTCGCCCCAGCGGCGGCGTTGCGGTTCGGTCGCCAGCCGCCGCAGCACGTCCTTGGCGTAGAGCACCCCGACGATCGTGTCCGGGTCCTCCGGGTCGTGCACCGGCAACCGCGAGTAGCCCCGCTCGACGACGGTGGGCACGATCTCGTCGAGGGGGGCGTCCTCGGCGACGGTGAGCATGTCGGGTCGTGGCTGCATGATCTCGCGGACCCGCGTGTCCGCGAGCTCGAAGATCGAGCGGATCATGGCGCGTTCGTCCGGCTCGAGCGCCTCGTGCTGCTCCTCGTCGTCGCGGTCGAACTCGCGCAGCTCGTCGTCGCCGGCGTAGGGGCCGGAGAGCTCGTGGCGCCGGGGGACCAACCCCCGTCCGACCACGACCACGGCACGGGCGAGCGGTTGCACGATGCGGACCAGCATCCGCGCGGAGCCGGCCAGGCGCAGGCCGGTGGCCTCGAGATGGCGCAGCGCGAGCGTCCGCGGCGCGATCTCGGCCGCCACCAGGCTCACGAGGACCACGGCCAGCAGGCCGAGGACCCCACCGCCCGTCCCGCCGACGAGCTCCACGCCGAGCAGCACCCCTGTCCCCGCCAGGGCGACACGGAGCGTCACGCCCACCACGAGCGTCGCGTTGAGCACGGCCGCCCGGTGCTCGGTGAGCCACAGCAGCGCCGTGGCCCTACGGGTGCCCTCGTCCTCGACGAGCCGGAGGGCCCGGACCACGTTGCAGCGGCTGACCACGGTCTCGATGGCCGCCACGTAGGCGCCGAGCAGCAGCAGCGCGAGCGCACCACCCGAGGCGAGCAGGAGCGTCTGCGGACCGGTCACCGCTGCGCTCCCCGCCCGGTCGCATGACGGCGCAACAGCTCATCGGTCAGGCCGAACATGGCGCGCTCCTGCTCCGGATCGGCGTGATCCATACCGAGCAGGTGCAGCAGGCCGTGCACGGTCAGCAGCCGCAGCTCCTCGTGCGGCTGACGCCCCGCACCCGAGGCCTGCTCGTGAGCGACGCTCGGACACACCACGACGTCCCCGAGGATGGCCGGCACGTCCGCCAGGGCCTCCCCGGGCTCGTCGATCGGGAAAGCGAGGACGTCGGTCGGACCCTCGTGGCCCAGGTGCTGCTCGTTCAGCGCAGCGATCGTCTCCGCGTCGACCAGCAGCACCGACACCTCCATGTCGCCCGGCACCTCGCGCTCCTCGAGCACGAAGCGGGTCAGGTCGAGCAGGTCGTCGGTGTCGACCTCCAGGGCCTGCTCGTCGGCGAGGAAGACCGGCACCTCAGCGCTCCTCCCGGTCACCCGGATCGTTCGACCGCGGCGGGCCGGGCTCCTGTGCCTCGTCCCAGACCTCGTAGGCCTCCACGATGCGCTGCACGATGTGGTGGCGCACGACGTCCCCCGCCTGCAGGTAGGCGAAGGCGACGCCCTCGATGCCTTCCAGGATGTCCCGGACCACGCGCAGTCCGGACCGTTTGCCCGTCGGCAGGTCGACCTGGCTGATGTCGCCGGTGACGACCGCCTTCGAGTTGAACCCGATCCGGGTCAGGAACATCTTCATCTGCTCGGCCGTGGTGTTCTGCGCCTCGTCCAGCACGATGAACGCGTCGTTGAGCGTGCGACCGCGCATGTAGGCCAGGGGCGCCACCTCGATCGTGCCGCGATCGAGGTGGTTGATCAGCTCCTCCGCCTCCACCATGTCGTGGAGGGCGTCCCACAACGGCTTGAGGTAGGGGTCGATCTTCTCGTTCAGCGTGCCCGGCAGGAACCCGAGCCGCTCCCCCGCCTCGACGGCCGGACGTGTCAGGATCAGGCGGTTCACCTGCTTGGAGCGCAGCGCCTGCACGGCCGCCCCCATCGCGAGGTAGGTCTTGCCGGTCCCGGCCGGCCCGATGCCGAACGTGACCGTGTGCGCCCGCAGGGCGTCGAGGTAGCGCTTCTGCCCCATGGTCTTGGGGCGGATGGTCCGCCCCCGGTGGGTGATCAACGCCTCGGAGAGGACCTCGGAGGGTCGCTCCTCCTCGTCGGCTCGCAGCATCCGCACGATCTGCTTGACCATCGCCCGGTCGATCGCCTGGCCGCGGTCGAGCAGCAGCACCAGCTCCTCGAAGACCCGGGCCACGCGGTCGGTCTCGTCCGCATCCGTCGACGAGATGGCGATCTCGTTGCCGCGGACGTGGATCGAGGCGGCGAACGCGTCCTCGATCACCTTGAGCAGCTCGTCCCGCGTGCCCAGCAGCGAGACCATCGCGTGCTCACCCGGCACCAGGACCTTCACGGCGGTGACCGAACCGGCGGTGTCGTGCGGGGCGGACTCGGCGTCGGGTACGTCGGTGCTCACCGAGGAGGGACTTCGGCTGGTCACGAGGGGGGGTCGCTCCCACGGGTCGGTGACGGGCGTCGCTCCAGGGTACCGCCGGGGACGGTCGGCCCGGCAGGCTCTCCCCCCGGGCGTTCTCCCGGCGTCCTCCCGGCGTCCTGTCGGGGTCCTCCCGGCGTCCTGTCGGGGACGGTGGACGGACCCGACCCGCGCCACCTTCAGCGGACGATGCCGGCCTCGGCCAGGCGACCCCGCAGGTCCCGCGAGCTCGCGTCCAGGACGGCCGCCAGCATGTCCAGGTCGGAGGAGCGCACCGTGAGCACCCGCCCGT
>SKTG01000040.1 GCA_007118045.1 Nitriliruptoraceae bacterium | reverse complement strand
GGTACCGGCCACCGGGACCTGACCCCCGCGCCGAGCGTGATCGCCGACGGTGAGCTCCACGAGGGGGTCGCGGTCGTGGCCGTGCTGTCCGCGGCCGCCCACATCGGCGTCGCGCACGGCTGGCTACCCGTCGGCCCTCACCTGCCCGTCACCGCCGCCACGGGTCGCTGGATCCATGAGCTCGACGGCCGGCCCGCCGCGGCGACCTACCGTGAGGTCGTGCGGGAGCACACCGGGGGGGAGGGCACCACGGTGCCACTCGAGCAGCTCGGGCGCTGGTATCCCCTCGGTATCGCGCGCGTGGGCGCGGAGCCGGTCGTGCGTGATCTCGTCGAGGAACGGGACGGCTCCCTGGCCTGCATCGCCGACGTGCCCGCGGGGTGCTACGTCCGGATCCTGCACGGCGACCGGGCCTCGCTGTTGGACGGTGCGCGTCGCGTGGGCGAGGTGACGCGCGCCGCGTTGGAACGCGAGGGGGGTCGGGGGCAGGTACTGCTGATGGACTGCGTGTCCCGGGTGGACGACCTGGGTGATCGGTTCGTGGAGGAGCTCGAGGCCATCGACATCGGCCGGCCGTTGATCGGCGCGCTGACGATCGGCGAGATCGCCAACGGGCGTGACCGGGTCCTCGACTTCTACAACAAGACGGTGGTGCTCGGGGTGATCGGATCGGACGATGGCTGACGGCGCCCACCACGAGGTGCTGCTCGAGCTCGCGTTCTCGCTCGGCGGCGAACCGCAGCTGCCCCAGCTGCTCTCGCGGACGCTGCCGCGCATCCTGCACCGCACGGACTGCGTGTACGTCGGTGTCGTCGGCACGGACCGGGACCACGCCACGCAGATGGTGGTCCCGGGCGCGCTCGAGTCCCAGGGGCAGTGGCCCGCCATCGTCGAGGCCGCGGCCGCGGCCATCCCGGCGGACGCGGCCATGGGGGAGCTCCCCGTCGAGGGCGAGCACGTGTACGTCTTCCGCTTGTCGGGCCTCGGGTTGCTGATCCTCGGTCGGCGCCGTCCGTTCGAACCCGAGTTCCTGGCGGAGTTCCGGCGCTTCGTGGCCGTGTTCGCGCGCACCTTCGTCGCAGGCGTGGACCGGCAGCGGCGCCGGCGGATGGAGTCGGAGCTGGTGGAGCTCCGGGACCGCCAGCGGGCACTGCTCGACAACCTGCCGTTCGCTGCCTGGATGACCGATGCCGACGGCGGGCTGATGCTCGTCAACGAGCCGTTCGCGCAGCTGGCGGCGCGACCGGTGCGCGCCGCGGTCCGCCGTCAGCTCGCCGACGTGCTCGCCGGCCGCCTCGGGGCCGCCGCCCAGGAGGTGACCGCGGAGGCCGTCGCCTCGGGCACCGTCGTCGATGCCGTCTGCGAGGTCGGTGACGGCGCGACGGCCGATGCCGCCGCCACGACGATGCGGCCGTTGCCCGGTACCGACAGGACCTACGAGCTGGACGCCGGCCCGATCACGTCGCGCTCGGGGCGCGTGATCGGTGCCACGGGGCATCTGCGCGACGTCACGGATCGGGTCCGCGCGGAACGGGCGGCCGCCGACCGGACCGCCTTCCAGCGGCTCCTCACCGAGCTCGCCGTCGACTTCGTCAACGTCCCGCTCGAGGGGCTGGACGCATCGATCGAGAGTGCACTCGCGATCACGGGGAGCTTCACCTCGGTGGACCGCGCCTACCTGTTCCGGTTCGACCCGGACTCGGAGACGTTCAGCAACACCCATGAATGGTGCGCGCCGGGCATCGAGCCGCTGATCGACACGCTCCAGGAGCTGCCGGTCCACGCGCTGGGCGACTGGTCGCAGCGACACCGCCGAGGCGAGGTGGTGCATCTGCCCTGCGTCTCCGCGCTGCCGCAGGCCTCGCCGGCGAGGGCCTTCCTCGCAGCGCAGGGGGTCGAGACGCTGTTGACCGTCCCGCTCCAGGACGGCACGCGCTACCTCGGTTTCGTCGGCTTCGACGTGGTCGGGCGTCGCCGGGACTGGTCCGGTGACGAGGTCGCGCTGTTGTCCGTGCTGGCGGAGCTGTTCACGAACGCGCACGTGCGTCGCGAACGCGACGCGGCGATGCTCGCCGCCCGTAAGGCTGCCGAGTCGATCGAGCAACGGCTCGCCCTGGCGTTCTCGGCGACCCGTGACGCGATCTGGGACCACGACCTCGCCGGTGGGCGGGTCACGCTCTCGGCGAGCTGGTGGTCCCAGCTCGGTGAGCCCGACGGACCCGCGGAGTGCGAGCTCACCACCATGCTCGATCGCATCCATCCGCAGGACCGTCAGCGGATCTCGGCGGCCTACACCCGGGCCCTGGAGGGCCCCGACGCCACCGTCCAGTTCGAGCTGCGACTCCGGCATCGCGACGGCAGCTACGTCCCGGTGCTGAGCCGGGCCCGCATCCTGCGGGACGGGACCGGTCGGGCGACCCGGGTGGTCGGCAGCAACCTCGATCTCACCGACCGCAAGCGCGAGGAAGCCGCGGCGGAGCGGCAGCTGGAGCTCGAGTCCACCCTGGCCTCGGTCTCGGCGCGGTTCGTCGGCCTGGACGCCTTCGACGCGGCCGTCGACGCCTCGCTCGCCGACATCGGGACGTTGTGCGGCGCGAGCCACGTCTTCCTGCTCCTGCTCGACGAGGCGGGCCGATCGGTGCGGGAACATCGCGGGTGGGGCTCGCGGCCACCGGCCGGCCGGGCGGTCGGGCCTCCCGACCTCGCCGAGGTGCCCTGGGTCGTCTCGAGGTTGCGTCGGGGCGAGACGGTCCACGTCCCCGACGTGACGGCACTCGGCCCCGAGGCGCGGCCCGAGCGGGATCTGCTCGAGCGGCTCGGTGTCAGGTCCGCGGTCCACGCGCCCCTGCTCGTCGGTGGCCACCTCGTCGGCGTGGTGGGCATGCACCACCACGGCCGCACCCACGCGTGGAGCGACACCGACACGTACGCGGCGCGCGCGGTCGCGGAGATCGTCGCCGGGGCGGTCGCTCGCGCGCGCTCCGAGGCAGAGCTCCGGGCGAACGAACACGAGTACCGCACCGTGGTGGAACACCTCGTCGAGGTGGTGTTCCGCACGGACATGGCGGGACGGTGGAGCTACCTCAGCCCGGTCTGGGAGGAGCTGACCGGGATCGCGGTGACCACCGCGCTCGGGACCGACGCCGCACGGGCCTTCCACCCCGACGATCGTCCGGCGGTGCTGGCGACCGGGCCGCAGGGATCGGCCGCGACCTCCGGGGTCGGGCGGGTGGAAGCGCGCTTGTTGACCGCGTCCGGCGGCGTCCGCTGGGTCGAGGTCGTGCGCCGGCCCGAACACGACCAGTGGGGCGAGCTCGTCGGCACCGTGGGGTCCTTCAACGACATCACCGAGCGCCGCGCCTACGAGCGGGCCCTGGTCGAAGCCAAGCAGACCGCGGAGGCGGCGAACGAGGCCAAGACGCGCTTCATCTCCACCGTGTCGCACGAGCTGCGTACCCCGCTCAACGGCGTCATCGGCATGCTCGAACTGCTGCTCGGCGACCGGCGGCTCGACGGCGCCGCGCTCGCCCACGCCCGGGCCGCCCGTGGCTCCGCGTCGTCGCTCTTGGTCCTGGTCGACGACCTCCTCGACATCGCCAGGATCGAGGCGGGTCGCATCCAGCTGGTCGAGGGGCGGGTCGAGCTCGGTCCGCTCCTCGAGGAGGTGCGGGCCCTCGTCGCCCACGCCGCCGGCGAGCGCGGCCTCGAGCTGCGGACCGAGGTGGCGGCTGGGACGCCGGCCGTCGTGCGCGGCGACGTCGTCCGGCTCCGTCAGATCCTGCTCAACCTGGCCGGCAACGCGGTGAAGTTCACGGAACGGGGCGGTGTCGGCCTCTCCGTGGCGACGACGGGACCGACCACCGACGGGCGGGCACCGCTCCGTTTCGAGGTCACCGACACGGGGATCGGCATCGAACCCGAGGCGGTCGCTCACCTCTTCGAGCCCTTCACGCAGGCCGACCAGACCACGACGCGCCGGTTCGGCGGGACCGGACTCGGACTCGCGATCGTGCGGCAGCTCACGCAGCTGATGGGCGGCGAGGTCCAGGTGGTCAGCACCCCGGGAGCGGGCTCGAGCTTCCGCCTGGACCTCGTGCTCCCGGTCGAGCCCGCGGACCCCGGCTCGGCGCCGGTCGCGGCGGAGACGGCCACCGCCGCATCGGTGCCGACCGGTCACGTGCTCGTCGTGGACGACAACGAGGTGAACCAGGAGCTCGCCCGCGCACACCTCGAGGACCTCGGCTGTGACGTCGAGGTCGTCGCCGACGGGGCGGCCGGAGCCGCGTCGGTCCTGACGGGCAGCTTCGAGCTCGTGCTCATGGACTGCCTGATGCCCGGTGTGGACGGTTTCGAAGCGACGCGGCGGATCCGCCGGTCCGGCGGCGCGGTCAGCCGGGTCCCGATCGTGGCGCTCACCGCCGATCCGACCGCCGAACACGCCCAGGAGTGTCGGGCGGCCGGCATGGACGACGTGCTCACCAAGCCCTACGGGCCGGCGGAGCTGTCAAGGATCCTGCGGCGGTGGCTGACCACCACCGCGGTGCCGACGAGCTGAGCGAGCATGACGACGGGGCATGACGACGACCGCCGCCGATGGGTCGGCGACGGCCGTCGAGCATCCGCTGCGCTCGGGGGGTGCGCAAGGGACGCTATGGCAAAATCATAGCGTCTGCCTGCGAGCGTCGCGCGCCGGAGTCCCGCGGCCCGGTGTGCCACCGGGCACCGCCGGACCGTGGAGCACCGCGGGGCGGCTAGCTTCGCGAGGCGCGGAAGGGAGGCTCGATGGGTGACACCGCACCGGTGGACGTCGCGGCACGGCTGCGACGGGCGGCGGCGGCGCGTCCGGACGCGCCGGCGCTGGTGTACGAGGATGGCCGTCGCACGTACGGCGAGCTCCACGCCCGGGTCGATGCGGGGACCGCCGCGCTGCAGCAGCTCGGCGTGGGCGGCGGGGACCGCGTCGCCCTCGTCGCGGGGACGACGCCGGGCTTCGTCGAGGTGTTCGCCGCGATCCTGCGGGCGGGCGCGGCGGCGGTGCCGCTGCTGCCCGGTCTGGCGCCGGACGAGTTGCGACACGCACTGGCCGACAGCCAGGCCCAGGTCGCGGTCGTGGGGCCGGAACGGATCCAGGCGCTCGCCGGCCTCGCCGACGAGCTCCCGGACCTCCGAACGCTCATCGGCCTGGAGCTCGGTGTGGCCGATGCGCAGGTCGACGCCGAGTGGGAGCAGCTGCTCGAGGCTGCCGGCGAGCCACGGGTGATCGAGCGGCGGGGCGAGGACCTCGCTGCCCTGGTGTACACGTCGGGCACGACCGGCCGACCACGCGGCGCGATGCTCAGCCGAGCCAACCTCGCCGCGAACCAGGACCAGTCCCTGGCCGGCCGCTTCGAGGTCGCCGCCGACGACGTCGTGCTCGTGGCGTTGCCCCTCGCCCACATCTACGCGCTCAACGTCGGCCTCGGCGCCTCCATCACGGTGGGGGCGACGATCGCCCTGGTGGAGCGGTTCGACCCCTCGGAGACGTTGGCGGCCATCGCTCACCACGGGGTCACGGTGCTCCTCGGGGCGCCGCCGATGTACCTGGCGTGGTTGGAGTCGGGCGCCCTGGACGCCGACCAGCTGGCGAGCGTGCGTCTGGCCGTCTCCGGAGCCGCGCCGCTGCCGGTACCCGCGCTCGAGCGCTTCCGGGACGCGACGGGGCTCACGATCGAGGAGGGGTACGGGCTCACCGAGGCCTCACCGAGCGTGAGCAGCACCTCCATGGCTCCAGCGCCGCGGCCCGGGACGGTCGGGTTGCCCCTCCCCGGTGTCGAGATCCGGCTCGTGGACGACGAGGGTCGCGACGTGGCCGATGGCGACCCCGGAGAGGTGTGGGTGCGTGGCCCGAACGTCTTCTCGGGCTACTGGCGGGACGAGGAGGCCACGGCGGGCGCGCTCACCGCCGACGGCTGGTTGCGCACCGGGGACATCGGGGTCCACGACTCGGACGGGCACCTGCAGCTGGTGGACCGCAAGCGGGACCTGATCCTGGTCAACGGGTTCAACGTCTACCCCCGGGAGGTCGAGCGGGTCCTGCTCGACGATCCGACGGTGAGCCACGCGGCGGTGGTCGGTGAGCCGCACCCGCTGGCCGGGGAGGCGGTGGTCGCGCACGTCGTGGCCCGGGCCGAGCGGCCCGTCGACGTGGAGGACCTGCAACGGCGGTGCCGCCGCTACCTCGCCCGGTACAAGTGTCCGAGCCGCATCGTGGTCGCGGACGAGCTGCCCCACACCGCCACCGGCAAGGTGCGTCGACGCGACCTGCGTCGGGCCGAGGGCACGTGAGGCGGCGGGTCCGGGTGGTCGTCTACACCCGTGCCGGCTGCGGTCTGTGTCGGCACGCCGAGGAGCTCGTCGCACGGGAGGCGCCGGACGCGGAGGTGGTCCACGTCGACATCGACGAGGACCCGGACCTGGTCGAGCGCTACACGGTGCGGGTCCCCGTGGTCGCCGTCGACGAGGTGGAGGTGGCCGAGCTCGAGGTGGCACCGGGGGTGGTGAGGCGTGCCGTTCGCCGCGCCCGCCGACGGTCGCGTTTCTCGGGCTCGCGGTCGCGGCGTAGCCTCGGATGACCCGGGCGGTCGGTGGGACCGCGCCGCCCTCACCCGCCGGAAAGGTCCGACGTGCGCCAGGCTCGCATCCCGGAGGCGACGGTGGCACGGTTGCCCATCTACCTCCAGGTCCTGCTGAGCGCGACGGAGGTGGGCACCACGACCGTCTCCAGCGACGAGCTCGCCAGCGGGGCCGGGTTCAACTCGGCGAAGGTCCGCAAGGACCTCTCCCACCTCGGTAGCTACGGCACCAGGGGGGTCGGCTACCAGGTGGCCGAGCTCACCGCGGAGATCTCGCAGGTGCTCGGTCTCGGCGACGACCGGCCGGTGGTCATCGTCGGGGTCGGCAACCTGGGGCGCGCGCTCGCCAGCTACGACGGGTTCGCCCGGCGCGGCTTCCGGTTGGTCGCGCTCGTGGACGCCGATCCCGCCCTGGTGGGAACCGAGGTCGCCGGGCACACCATCGAGCCGGTCGCCCGGCTGCACGAGCTGGTCGAGGAGCGGGGGATCGGCATCGCGGTGATCGCCACCCCCGCCGCCCACGCGCAGGCGGTGGCCGACGCGGTGACCGCCGCTGGTGTCACGGCGATCCTCAACTTCGCTCCGACCCAGCTGGAGGTAGGGGCCGGCGTGACGGTGCGGCGGGTCGACCTCTCGAGCGAGCTGCAGATCCTCTCGTTCTACGAGCACCTCGCCGCCCAGTTCCCCGCCGCCACCGGCTGAGCGGCGGCGGCCCGCAGGGCCGGCGGTCTCGGAAGAAGAGCTGAGCGGCGGCGGCCCGCAGGGCCGGCGGTCTCGGAAGAAGAGCTGAGCGGCGGCGGCCCGCAGGGCCGGCGGTCTCGGAAGAAGAGCTGAGCGGCGGC
>SKTG01000134.1 GCA_007118045.1 Nitriliruptoraceae bacterium | reverse complement strand
TGCGTCCGACGCGGGTTCCACCACGATGCGCGGACACCTACCGGGCAATCCCGGCCGAGAGACGGTCTACAACTCCCGTGGGCACTACTCGGTGTTGGCGGCCACCGGCCACATCACCGCGGGGTCCCTTGGCCCGCAGGACCGGAACAACCGGCTGCGGAGCGGTTGTGGCGGCGTCGCTGCGATGCCACGCTCGCCCCCGACGGTGGTTCATGCTGAGGCACCGCCGAACCCGTTGATGAGTGCTGGCTGTCGGGTTGGGTGCCCGACTTGTGTTCGGGTCTCAGAGGAGCGGGTGAGGGGAATCGAACCCCCGTTCCGAGCTTGGGAAGCTCGTGTTCTACCATTGAACTACACCCGCAGTGGCCTGCCCCAGGGGCAGGCGTCGCGCGAACGGTACTCGCCCGATGACGGCGGCTGCAACGCGGCGACGACCGGCCGGGCACGGCCCGCTCGCCGGCGCGGCACCGCCCCACCTGGAGTTCGCGTGATCCTCTCCGACGGCACCATCCGCGCCGCCCTCACGTCCGGACGCATCGGCATCGACCCGCTCCTCGAGGGTGGGATCCAGCCGTCGAGCGTGGACGTCCGGCTCGCCCACGAGTTCCGGGTCTTCGCCAACCACCGTTACCCGGTGATCGACGTCCGCGAGGACCAGCCCGGCATGACCGAGCTGGTCGAGGTCGCCGACGGTGAGCCCTTCGTGCTCCACCCCGGCGAGTTCGTGCTCGGGGCGACCCTCGAGCGCATCACCCTCGCCGCCGACGTCGTGGCCCGACTGGAGGGCAAGAGCAGCCTGGCGCGCCTGGGCCTGGTGATCCACTCCACCGCCGGGTTCATCGACGCCGGCTTCGACGGCGACGTGACCCTCGAGCTGTCCAACGTCGCGACGCTGCCCATCCTGCTCTACCCCCGCATGCGGATCGCCCAGTTCGCGTTCTTCGCGCTCGACGCCCCCGCCGAGCGGCCGTACGGCCATGGTGCGACCGGCTCGAAGTACCAGGGCCAGCGCGGTCCGACGGCGTCGCGCTACCACCTCAACGATGCGGACCGCCGTCAGGGCTGACACCCGGCCGACGCCGTCGGGGGGACCGGGTCAGAACGACTGCCCGCGCGAGCACCGCACGTGGCTCCCCAGCGTCCGTCGAGCGATCCGCGGGCTCGGGCCCGGGAACCGCCGAACAGCACGGAGCTGCTCCGCGGAGCGAACGGTCCCCGTCCCACGGCGGCGGTCTGCCGGTCGTCCCGTCGTACGCTGGTGAGGTGCCGAACGGACCTCGTCGTCGCCCCGTATCCGGCCGGAGGGGAGGGCTGTGATCCGCACCACCGCGTGGTCCCTGCTCGTCGCCGTGGCCCTGATCGGTGGCCTCGCTGCGGCCGCGACGTCCGCGGGGATGCCCACGCCTCCCCTCGCCGGCTGGGTGAGCTCCGACCCGCTACCGGACGCAGCCCACGATGACGCCGGGCCACGCCCACCGGCTGACCCGCCGGACGAGGACCGGCGGATGCCTGGCCCTGCGGACGCCAGCGAGCCGACCACCGGCAGCGGGGCGCCTGGTCGTGACGGCCGGTCGCCCTCGTCGGGCAGTCCGGCGGCTCCGGTGGGCCAGCGGTCGGCCGAGGTGGCCTCGATCGTGGGCCGAGACGAGGTGGCCCGCGTGCCCGCGGACTGGCTCGGTGACCCGGAGCTGTACGGCGTGGTCCCCACAGGCGTGGCGCCCACCGGCACGGCACCGGAGCTGGAGCCGGCCACCGTCACCGACGAGGGCTTCGAGGTCGCGCCCAGCGCGTCCGGTCCGGTCGGCGAGGGCACACCCGTGCGCTACACCGTGGAGCTCGAGCCCGAGGTCGACGTCGGCCTTCGCAGCCTCGTCGGCGACGTCGAGGAGGCTCTCACCGATCCGCGCAGCTGGGTCCAGGAGACCGCGCTCGAGCGGGTCCAGCACCCGACCGACGCCGACATCCGGGTCGTGCTGGCCACGCCCACGACCGTCGACCAGCTGTGTGCGCGAGCCGGGCTGGACACGGTCGGGCGCTTCTCGTGCTGGAACGGCGAGTTCGCCGCCCTCAACGCCGACCGGTGGCAGGAGGGAGCCGACGACTTCCCCGACCTGGCCACCTACCGTCGCTACCTCGTCAACCACGAGTTCGGCCACGGCCTGGGCTACGGCCACGTCCCCTGCCCCGGCGACGGCGAGTCCGCCCCGATCATGATGCAGCAGACGATGGGCACGGACGGTTGCGAGGCCAACGGATGGCCGCACCCCGACGTCGCCGCGACACCGGAGGCGGAGGACGCGTAGGGTCCGTGCCACCGAGTGACCATGGAGTGGTCATGGGTGGAGTCGAGAGCGACCCGGGCGGCACGAGGTTCGAGCGGGTGGACCTGTCGGGCGCCAGGTTCGAACGGGCCGACCTGTCCGGGGCTTCGTTCCATCTGGTCGACCTGCGTGACGTACGTGTCCATCAGGCGCTCCTCCAAGGCGCGGTGCTGCGCGGTGTCGAGCTCGTGGACGTGGCCATCGACGGCGAGGTGGCCGGCCTCACGATCAACGGCGTGGACGTCGCTCCCCTGGTCGAGGCGGAGCTGGACCGACGACATCCGGAGCGGGCGAAGCTGCGCCCGACCGACCCCGACGGGTTCCGCGAAGCGTGGGAGCTGATCGAGGGGCTCTGGGACGCCACGTTCGAGCGGGCACGCCAGCTCGATCCCGAGCTGCTGCACGCGTCGGTCGATGGTGAATGGTCGTTCATCCAGACCCAGCGCCATCTCGTCTTCGCCACCGACGCCTGGGTCCGGCGGGCGATGCTCGGCGATCCCGAGCCGTGGGATGCGCTCGACCTGCCGCACGACACCTTCAGGGAGCTCCCGGGGGTGCCACGCGACCTCGAGGCGCGCCCGTCGCTCGACGAGGTGCTGGCGTTGCGACGGGACCGGATGGCGAGCGTCCGGTGGGTGATCGAGGGCCTCACGCCCGAACGGCTGTCCGCGCACACGACCCCGGTGACCGAACCCGGTTACCCCGAGCCGGAGAGCTTCCCGGTCGAAGCCTGCCTGCGCTGCATCCTCAGCGAGGAGTGGCACCACCGCGGCTACGCCGAACGTGACCTGGCGGTGCTGACCACGAGCGACCGCGCCGGCTCACCAGCGGCCGACGAGGCGGGCTGACCGCCTCGACGCTCCGCTCAGGTCTCGCCGGGGTCCCCGGCGTCACGGCCACCCGTTCGGGTGCGGCCGCCGTCCTCGGTGTCACCCCCGACCGTCCGGGTGCCGTCGCGGTCCTCGGTGTCAGCGCGCCCATCACCAGCATCGTCGCCGTCGTCCACGGTCCGGGAACGGTTGGTGCGCAGCAGGTAGGTGGCAGCTGCGAGGATCAGCCCCGCAAGCACGATGCCGGGGATCCCGACGGCCTCCCGCATCGGATCGACCACCTGCTGTCGAGTCGTCGAGGTCGGGTCGGTCAGGACCACCGCGACGAACGCGGCACACAGCAGGGTCACGAACACGCCGATGGCGCGCTGCCACCCGCGGGTGAGCCCGGTGCGTTCCCGCACGATCCGTCCGGCCTTGAGGATGCGCCCGACCCGGATGATGCGGAGAGCGCCGGCCACACGAGCCAGCCGCAGGAGCTGCACGGGCCCGATCGCGAAGATCACGGCGGGCACGATCAGCACCGCCAGGACCACGAGCCAACGGTTGCGCCGCAGCCAGGCGCGGCGGTCCTCGGCGAGCGCGAGCAGCACCACCGTCTCGGCGACCAGCACGGCGCCGGAGAGGGTGTTGAGGCCGCTGCCGACCGACTCCCACGGTTCGTCCAGCAGCGTCAGGAACACCGCCGGCACCGACGCCAGGGCCGCGACGAGCACCGGCACGGCGAGCCGCTCCTGCACGCGATCGGCGCGGTCGGTGGGCTCGGCCTGCTCGGTGTGCTCGGAGGGCTCAGGACGCGACACGCGGCTCCTCACGGGTGAGCGGTCCTGGCTGGGTGGCCGGCGACGCGAGCTGGCCGGGCAGGCTCCCGCGGCGCCCCGGAGAGGCTACGTCACCTCGGCGGCTCCTCGGCCCGGACCATCGCAACGGCTCGTGCGCCCTACAGGACGCGACCCCTCCGGTCGATAGGGGCGTGAGGGCGCGCGACGATCGGACGCCGAAGAGGTGGGTTGTGACGGGTCGTTCGGGGTTCGATCAGCAGCTCGGGGCGCGTGAGGCGCCTGGGGCCTGGTCGCTCGACGATCCCGCCGACGAGACGATGGAGCAGCGACTGCGCGCCATCGTCCGTCTGGCGCCTATCGGCATCGGCATCGTGGACCTGGAGGGGCACACCGTCCTGTCCAACGACGCGCTCTGCGCCATGCTCGGCTACAGCGCGGACGAGTTCGCCACGCTGACCTTCGACGTGTTCACCCATCACGACGACATCGCCCGCAACGACGAGCTGTTCGCCGAGCTCGTCGCCGGCCGACGCGACCACTTCGAGATGGACAAGCGGTTCATCCACCGCGAAGGACGCATCGTCTGGGGCCGGTTGCAGGTCTCCCTGCTGCGCGCCGCGGATGGTGCGCCGGCGTACGCGATCGGCATGCTCCAGGACATCACCGAGGAGCTGCGGCTGCGGGCCGAGCTCGAACGCCTCGCCTACCAGGATCCGCTCACCGGGCTCCCGAACCGGCGGCTCTTCCACGACCGCATCGAGCACCAGCTCCGGCTCGGCGAGCGGGACGGTGGCGGTGTCCGGGGCGCGGTGTTGTTCGCCGACCTCGACGACTTCAAGCTCATCAACGACTCGCTCGGTCACCACGTCGGCGACGAGCTCATCCGTGTCGTCGCCGACCGGGTGCGTACCTGCCTGCGTCCCGAGGACACCTGTAGCCGGCTGGGCGGTGACGAGTTCGCGTTCCTGCTCGGGGCGGTCGAGGACGAGGCGGCGGCCCTGGCCGTCGGAGCCCGGCTCCACGCCGCGATCAGCCGACCGGTGGAGCTCGCCGGCCACATGGTCACCCCGTCGGTGAGCATGGGGCTCGCGATGCTGGCGGAGTGCGGCGACGTCGACGAGGTGCTGCGTTCCGCGGACCTCGCGATGTACGCCGCGAAGGACCGGGGCAAGGGTCGGGTCATGCCCTACACGCAGCAGCTGGCACCCGTGGGGCCGTTGGGCGCGCTCCGTTGCGTCGACGGGAGCAGCTGTCGGGTGTCGCCGGAGGAGGGTGGGGCCGCGAACGATCCGCCACCTGGCGGCGCCTCAGGCCTGTCCTGCCGGAGCCTCGGCGCCCGGACCACCCCCGTCGCCCCCGGGCCCTGACCCGTTGCCGCCGAGGTCGCCGGCGTCGACGACGCCCTGCGCCGCCAACGGCAGCATGCGGCCCCGCGAGAGCACCTCCGAGATGTCGAGGACCTCCACCTGCCCGTCCTCCAGCGACCCCTGCTGGACCTTCTGCGCGATGCCGTCCGAGAGCATGGTCGTGCAGAAGGGGCAGGCGGTCGAGATCAGTTCCGGATCCATCTCGAGCGCCTCGTCGACCCGCTCCATGTTGACGCGCTTGCCGATGTTCTCCTCCATCCACATGCGCGCACCACCTGCCCCGCAGCAGAAGCCGTTCGACCGGCACCGGGTCATCTCCGTGGCCTGCAGGCCGGGAACCGCGTCGACGACCTTGCGCGGATCGGAGTAGACCTCGTTGTGGCGACCGAGGTAGCAGGGGTCGTGGTAGGTGATCTTCTTGTCGAGCTGGTTGGTCGCGACGAGTCGTCCCTCGTCGACGAGCTTGGCCAGCACCTCGGAGTGGTGCAGCACCTCGAAACGGCCGTCGAAGTCCGGGTACTCGTTCTTGAGCGTGTTGAAGCAGTGCGGACACCAGGCCACGATCTTGGTCTTCTCCGCGCCGACGCTCTTGAGCAGCTCGACGTTGGCCTGGGCGAGCATCTGGAACAGGTACTCCATCCCGAGGCGACGGGCGGGATCGCCGGTGCAGGTCTCGTTCTTGCCCAGGATCGCGAAGCTCACGCCGGCCTCGTGCAGCAGTCGAGCGGTGGCCTGGGTGATCTTCTTGGAGCGGTCGTCGACGGCTCCGGCGCAGCCGGTCCAGAAGATGAACTCGTAGGCGCCGCCCTCGTCGCCACCGGGTTGGAGCACCGGGACGTCGAAATCGAGCTTCTCGGTCCACTCCTCGCGCTTGCCCTGGCCGACGCCCCACGGGTCGCCGGCGTTCTCCACGTTGCGCAGCATGACGCCGGCTTCCTGGGGGAAGCTCGACTCCATCATCGCCTTGTACCGGCGCATGTCGACGATGGTGTCGACGTGCTGGATGTCGACGGGGCACTCCTCGACGCAGGCGCCGCAGGTGGTGCACGACCAGAGCACGTCGTAGTCGATGACCGCGGCGGCCCCGGGGGCGTCGCCGACCAGCGGGATGTCGATCACGTCACCGGCCTCGGCCTCGTCCACCTTGCCGAGCAGGAAGGGGCCCTTGGCGTACATGTGGTCGCGCAGGTCCTGGATCAGCATCTTGGGCGAGAGCGGCTTGCCGGTGTTCCACGCCGGACACTGCGACTGGCATCGACCGCACTCCGTGCAGGTCTGGAAGTCGAGGAAGCGGTCGAAGGTGAACTGCTCGATCTGCCCGACCCCGAGCACGGTGTCCTCGTCCATCGTCTCCATGTCGATGTGCTCGGTGTAGAGCTTGCCGAGGGCCTTGTCCTTCTCCGGGTCCCGGGTGAGCTCCTGGAAGGGGATCGTGGCGATGTGCAGGTGCTTGCTGTGCAGGGTGAAGACCAGGAAGCCACCGACGATCGCCATGTGCGCGACGAGGTTGACCGCCCCGATCCACTCGAGGGTGAGCGAGTCCATGCCGGCGAACACCTGGCCGAACAGGTTGGACATGAACGCGGCCTCGGTCGGGGCGTGCCCCTCCGCGAACCGGACACCGTGCGCGGTCCACAGCGTCCAGATGACCAGCGTCTCGGCAGCGAGCACCCACCAGCCCTGGTTGAGGTTGGAACCGGCGAAGCGTGAGCGGCGGCCCTTCGTGCTCGGATCCTGGGAGAGACGCAACCCCGCGAAGATCGCGATGCCGATCATGGAGAGCAGGCCGAGCGAGTCCTGGAAGAAGCCGAGCACGTCGTAGGCGGTCACGCCGAACAGCCCGATCGAGTTCAGCAGCGGCAGCTGGAACTCCGGACCGACGTAGAGCTCGCCGATGGCCTCCAGCAGGGTCGTCTGGAGCACGAAGAACGCCCACATGACCCAGAAGTGGGCGATCCCCGGCAGGGACCACTTCAGCAGCTTCTTGTTGCCGAAGATGTTGACCAGCGCATGGCGCAGGTTCGCCTTGAAGGCGGTCCTGATGCTGCGGGCGGGGTTCGGCTGCGCCGCCTTGGTCACCAGCTGGACGAGGAAGGTGATCCGCCGGGCCGCCCACGCCCCGAAGAACGCGATGACCGCGGTCCCGGCGACGACGCGGAAGACCGTGAGCAGGGTCTCGGATGCCACGTGGACTCCCATCGTCACCAGGCTGCTTCGGCCAGGCAGGCACCCTGGTCGTGGCGGAGTGTACGACCGGCGTTCGCCGCGACCCAAGGTGATACGCGTGTCAGGTCCGTCCGAGCGACGAGACCCCTACCATCGGGGTTCCGCCGGTCGCGAGGCGGGCTCCACCCGGTCGGTGGGACGGGAGGTCGGCGTGCTACGGGGATGCCGGGACGGGCGATACGGGCCTGCCCGGGACGATCGCGCTCGGCACCCGCTCGTGCTCCTCGGCGCGCTCGCCGTCGGTGCGTCGACCGCCTGCGGTCCGACCGGGGAGGCCACCACCAGGATCGGAGCGGCCGAGGCCGAGGTCGAGGCGGTGGTCGACGAGCTGATCGAGGTCCTCGAGCTCGAGGTGACCGACGAGCAGGCGTTCGGCGCGCGGACGCCCTGCGACCTCCCCACGGCCGGTGAGGGCGCCAGCAACACCATGTCCCTGCGCGGGCCGTTGCCCGAGGTGGACGACCCGCTCGGCCGCGTCAGCGCCGTGCTGGACCGGGACGGGTACGAGCTGGTCGACGGCGAGCTCGAGGAGGGGGTCTTCGGCCGCCGTGACGGCATCTTCATCACCGTGGCCCTCGACGCACCGACCGATCAGCTGCTGCTGGACGCCAGCACCGGCTGTCGGCCGGTGGAGGGCTGACACGGGGTCTACTTGAGGTGCTCGCCCTTCGCGGCGCGCCGCTTCCGTGGGAACACGTCGGCCCGGGCGGCGACCCGATCGAGGACCAACAGCCCGTCGAGGTGGTCGAGCTCGTGCTGCAGGGCACGGGCCTCGAAGCCGGTCGCCTCGATCACGCGGGGCTCCCCGTCGGGGGCGGTGCCGCGGACCACCACCTCGGTGCCCCGCCGGACGTCGCACGTGTAGTCCGGGACGGACATGCAGCCCTCGCGGGCGAGCTCGGAGCCCGTCGACATCACCAGCTCCGGGTCGAAGAGCACGAGCAGCCCGTGGTTGCCGGGCGGTGGCTTGCGCATCACCGACACGTCCATGGCGAAGGCCCGCGACGCGACCCCGAGCTGAGGGGCGGCGAGCCCGACGCAGCCGGGCGAGTCGTACATCGTGTCGACGAGATCGGCGGCAAGCGAGCGTTCGCGATCGCCGATCTCACCGACCGGGCCGGCGACGCCCTTGAGCACGCGGGCCGGGTAGCGGACGACGGGGCGCACGGCCACCTAGTAGGTCTCCGCGTGGATCGTCCGCAGGGTGTGGTCGACCCCCAGCGCCTCGCAGCTCGCTGCGACGTTCTCGGCGACGGCGGTCGCGTCCTCGACCTCCAGCTCGATCACCATCGCGTAGACCGGCTCGGTCCCCTCGCCGAGCACCTGCGTCTCGAGGTCGACGACGTTCGCGCCGGCGTCGGCCAGCGCGCGGGTCACCCCGGCCACGATGCCCGGCCGGTCGACCCCGTAGACGCTCAGCAGGTGCGTGGCCTGCACGGCCCGTCGATCGGCGTCGGCGCGGCTGACCGAGATGGTGAGTCCGAAGGTTGCCGTGGCCGTGACCAGCGCGTCGCGCAACGTCTCGGGCTCCTCCGCGGTCCGCACGAGCAGCACGATCGCGAAGTGTCCCCCGAGGATCGTCATCGCGGAGTCCTCGAGGTTGCCACCGCGTTCGTGGAGCGCCTCCGTGACCGCGGCGACGATGCCGGGACGATCGACGCCCACGGCGGTGACGGCCAGCTCGTGCACGGATCCGCTCCTCGGTGGTGATGTTCGATCGGTGCGGACACACCCGCGACCGCGCTCATGACGGACCACGGGTGCATGGCCACGCTCCACGATCGAAGCCTACTGGTGCTCGGGGGATGCCAGCGGTCGACGCGGGAGGGACCCGAACGAAGCCGTGGGTACCGTGCCCGGCATGCGTCGCCTGGGATGCTTCCGCCGGCTGGTCGCGGCCGGACTGGCCTCGACGGTCCTCGTGGCCTGTGGGGCCACCGACGGTTCCGGCGGGGGCTCCGCCGCGGACGAGGCGAGCCTGCCGGTCACCTCGGCGCCCGCGGAGGACGTGGGCGTCCCGTCGATGGGCCCGAACGTCGACCGGCTGCCCAGTACCGAGGTGGTGCTCACCTCCGGCAGCGGCGACGAGGTCACCGTGGCGGCTCGGGTAGCCGCCACGGATCGGGCACGCCAGGACGGGCTGATGGGGGTCCGCGAGGTCCCGGCCGGCACGGGCATGTTGTTCCACTGGGACGGTGAGCGGCGCGACGGCGGCTTCTGGATGAAGGACACCCTCGTGCCGCTCGACATCGCGTTCGCCGGACCCGACGGCGAGATCGTCTCCATCCTCGGCATGGATCCGTGCGAGGAGGAGCCGTGCCCGACCTACCGGCCCGGTGAGACCTACGTGGTCGCGCTCGAGGTCCCGGGTGGCTGGTTCTCCGCCAACGGCGTGCAGGAGGGCGACCAGCTGAGCTGGAGCGAGCCGGTCGATCGTTGAGGTGGCGCCGCACGCCGCCGCCCCCGTGCCGACCCCGCCGACGCCTCGAGCCTCGGCCGACCGGGGTCCGCGGGGTCCGCTCGCGTACGCTGACGTCCGGCCGGCCGCCGCCAGCGCGGGCTCGTGCCGATCCCGGTGGAGGAGGTTGCGGATGGCCGCCTGGCAGATCGTGACCCTGGTGGTGTTCGTGCTGCTCCCGTTGCTGCTGCTGGCGGACTTCCACCCGCGCCGGGAACGGCTGGACGCGCGTGGCGACCCGCTCGAACGGGGCTGGGACCGGCAGCTCGAGCCCACGGTGGACGAGCCCGACCACCACTGACGGTGCGCACCGGGCGGGCGCGCAGGAGCGTGCGCCCGCCCGGTGGCGACCGACGAGGCCGGGCGAACCCGTTCTGGGCGCCGACGGGGTGCGCGGGCGGCCGCGCGGTGAGCGTGAGCCCTGCTGTACCCGTACTGTGCACATACCTGAGTCGGATCGACGCAGATAACCTGTATCGTAGCCCTGAAGGTCAGTTGTCGTGCGGTCGGCACCGTCGTATCGTTCGACGTGAGCCGGATGCCGTGCGTGCCCCGATGCTGCGGGGCGCCCGGACCGGACCCACAGACCAACCTGCAGCCGAGCACCAGGAGACGTGACGAGATGGCCAAGGCCGTCGGTATCGACCTGGGGACGACCAACTCCGTCGTCTCCGTCATGGAGGGTGGCGAGGCCACCGTCATCGCCAACGCCGAGGGCGCGCGCACGACGCCGTCCGTGGTGGCGTGGTCCAAGTCCGACGAGGTCCTCGTCGGTGAGGTGGCCAAGCGCCAGGCGGTGACCAACGCCGAGCGCACGATCCGCTCCGTCAAGCGCCACGTCGGCACGGACTGGAAGACCGAGATCGGCGGGAAGCACTACACGCCCCAGGAGATCTCCGCGCGCATCCTGATGAAGCTCAAGCGCGACGCGGAGTCCTACCTCGGCGACGACGTCACGCAGGCGGTGATCACCGTCCCCGCCTACTTCGACGACGCGCAGCGTCAGGCGACCAAGGAGGCGGGTCAGATCGCCGGCCTCGAGGTGCTGCGCCTGGTCGCGGAGCCGACCGCCGCGGCCCTCGCGTACGGCCTCGAGAAGGAGGACGAGCAGACCGTGCTCGTCTTCGACCTCGGTGGCGGGACCTACGACGTCTCCGTGCTGGAGATCGCCGAGGGCGTGTTCGACGTCAAGGCGACCGCCGGTGACAGCCACCTCGGTGGCGACGACTGGGACCAGGTCCTGATCGACTGGATGCTCAAGACCTTCAAGGACGAGCAGGGCGTCGACCTGTCCAAGGACAAGATGGCCATCCAGCGTCTCAAGGAGGCGGCGGAGAAGGCCAAGATCGAGCTGTCGTCCTCGCAGGAGACCTCGATCAACCTGCCGTTCCTGACCGCGACGGACGCGGGGCCGCTGCACTTCGAGCAGACCCTGTCGCGCGCGAAGTTCAACGAGCTGACCGCCGACCTGCTCGAGCGTCTGAAGGGCCCGTTCAAGCGGGCGCTCAAGGACGCCGGGGCCGGCAACATCGACCACGTCATCCTGGTCGGTGGCTCCACCCGCATCCCAGCGGTCCAAGAGATGGTCGTCGATCTGCTCGACGGCAAGGAGCCCCACAAGGGTGTCAACCCCGACGAGGTCGTGGCCATCGGTGCCGCGCTCCAGGCCGGTGTGCTCAAGGGCGACGTCAAGGACGTGCTGCTGCTCGACGTGACCCCGCTCTCGCTGGGGATCGAGACCAAGGGCGGCATCACCCACAAGCTGATCGAGCGCAACACCACGATCCCGACCAAGCGTTCGGAGGTCTTCACGACCGCCGACGACAACCAGCCCTCGGTCGAGATCCACGTGCTACAGGGTGAGCGCGAGCTGGTCAGCGACAACAAGACGCTCGGCAAGTTCATGCTCACCGACATCCCGCCGGCGCCGCGCGGCATGCCGCAGATCGAGGTCACCTTCGACATCGACGCGAACGGCATCGTGCACGTCAACGCGAAGGACCTGGGCACCAGCAAGGAACAGTCGATGACGATCACCGGCGGTTCCGCGCTGCCGAAGGACGACATCGAGGACATGATCCAGGACGCGGAGGCGCACGCCGAGGAGGACCGCAAGCGGCGTGAGGCGATCGAGCTGCGCAACCAGGCCGACACGCTGGTCTACACGACCGACAAGACCCTGAAGGACCACGGTGACAAGGTCGACGAGGCCACCAAGGCCGACATCGAGCAGTCGCTGACCGAGCTGAAGGAGGCCCTGAAGGGCGACGACCAGGACGCGATCAAGAGCGCGATGGAGACGGTCGGCCAGAAGAGCCAGACCCTCGCGCAGGCGATCTACCAGGCATCCGAGAGCGAGGCCGGAGGCGGCGACGCGACCGCGGCCGGTGGCGAGGACGCCACCGGGGCGGAGGACGAGGTCGTCGACGCCGAGGTGGTCGACGAGGGCGACGACCAGCAGGCCGCCGGCTGAGCACCGCCAGACCCGGGCGGTCGTCGACGCGGCCGCCCGGGGCACGACAGCACCGCAACCACACGAGAACGACCGGATAGGGAGGAGGTACGACGATGGCGAACGGACTGACCAAGGGAAGTGCCTTCCGCGACATCGCGCCGATGCAGGACGAGATGGAGCGGGTGCTCCGTCAGGTCTTCGGGGACCGGCAGGGCGCGAGCCCGGCGGGTGCCTTCAGTCCGGCGTTGGACGTCGAGGAGGACGAGAACGCGTTCACCCTCCACGTCGAGCTGCCGAGCGTGGACCCGGAGAAGGTCGACGTCTCCCTCGAGGAGAACGTGCTGACCATCGCGGGTGAGCGCGAGTTCTACGGTGACCGCAACGCTGAGGGCTTCCGCCGGGTGGAGCGCCACTTCGGCCGCTTCCACCGCTCGGTGCGCCTGCCCGACCGCGTGGCCGCCGACCAGGTGGAGGCGACCTACCGGGACGGCCTGCTGACCATCACGGTGCCGAAGGCGGAGGAGTCCAAGCCACGCCGCATCCAGATCCAGGCGGGTTGAACCACCCGTTCGAGTGGCGCGACGGGACGGCCCGCGGCCGTCCCGTCGCCGTCCGCTCCCGTTCGCTTGCGCCCCGAACCGTGACGTACCGCCCGTGGCGCGGCGCTGCCGTAGCGAACCCATCCGAGACCACCGACCCGACGAGGCCCGACAACCGTGAGTGACGCACCCCGACCCGATCAGCACCACGACGAGCGACCGGGGCGGTCCGCGCCGGACACCGGTGCGGGTCCGGCTGGCGCGCGCGACGAGGACACGACCTCGCGCGCCGACGACGCCGCGGAGGGATCCGACATCGCCGGGGTCCCCGAGGAGCCGGCCGGCGACGAGCCGTCGGCTCGCCCCGATGAGGACGTGGCCGGCTCGTCCGCAGACGTGTCCGGTGACGACGCGTCGGCCGACCCGAACCGGGGGGCCGGCGAGGAAGAGCCCATGGACATCGAGGTGGTCGCGCAGGCGGATCCGCGCAGCAAGGGCGAGCTGCTCGCCGAGCTGATCACCGCGGAGGGCAAGCGTGACGAGTACCTCGACGACCTGCGTCGATCGCACGCGGAGTTCGAGAACTACCGACGGCGCATGATGCGTGACGGGGCCGCGCAGCGCGAGGCCGGCAAGGCCGACGTGGCGGGCGAGCTGCTCGAGGTGCTCGACGACCTCGACCGCACCCTGGCGGCGGCCGAGGGCTCCGAGGACCACGACCTGGCCAAGGGCGTCGAGCTGGTGGCGACCAAGCTGCTGCGCAACCTCGCGGACGCCGGCCTCGAACGGGTCGACGCGACGGACGTCGCCTTCGACCCCAACGTGCACGAGGCGGTCCAGCAGCAGCCCGCGGAGCAGGAGCGCACCGAACCCATGGTCGTGCAGGTCCTGCGGCCCGGCTACCGCCTCGGCGAGCGGACGCTGCGCGCCGCGATGGTGGTCGTGGAGCAGTGAGCGGCAGCGAACTGGACACGCAGGCAGGTCGTGGAGCAGTGAGCGGTAGCGAACTGAACACGCAGGCAGGTCGTGGAGCAGTGAGCGCGAGCGCATCCATCGGATGGACACGAGGGAGGTGACGACAGGTGGCACCGCAACGCGAGTGGCTCGAGCGTGACTACTACGAGATCCTCGGCCTGTCCAAGGACGCCTCCGCGGAGGACATCAAGAAGGCGTACCGCAAGCTGGCGCGCGAGAACCACCCCGACGCGAACCCGGACGATCCGAAGGCCGAACAGCGCTTCAAGGACGTCGGCGAGGCGTACGCGGTCCTCAGCGACGAGGACAAGCGGCGCGAGTACGACGAGATCCGTCGGCTCGGCGCCGCCGGGTTCGGCATGGGTGGCAACGCGGGAGGCCGAGGTGGCTTCCCGGGCGGCGTCGGCGGCTTCGACGAAGGTGACCTCAGCGACCTGCTCGGCCAGATGTTCGGCGGCGGCGCCGGGGGCGGCGCGAGCCGTGGCGGTTTCGGCCCGGCCGGTGGGGCGCGCGTCCGGCGGCCGGCCAGGGGCCGGGACCTCAACGCCGAGGTGCACCTGACCTTCGAGGACGCTCTCGCGGGCGTGCGGACCACGCTGCGGGTCACCGGCGACGGCGCGTGCGACACCTGCGGCGGATCCGGCGCGGCGCCCGGCACCTCGCCGCGCCGTTGCTCGACCTGTGACGGCCGTGGCCAGGTGGCCATCGACCAGGGGCCGTTCTCGTTCGCGCAACCGTGCGGCACCTGTGGCGGCTCCGGCTCCACGATCGACGACCCGTGCACGACCTGCGCCGGCCAGGGGCGCGTCGTCAAGCCCCGCCAGCTCACGGTGAAGATCCCCGCCGGCGTCCGTGACGGTGCGGTGATCCGCGCGCCCGGGCGCGGCGGACCCGGGAGCAACGGCGGCCCGGCTGGCGACGTGCTGGTGACCGTCCACGTCGAGGCCCACCCCATCTTCGGCCGCAAGGGTGACGACGTCACCGTCGAGGTGCCGATCACCTACCCCGAGGCCGTGCTCGGCACCAAGCTCACGGTCCCGACCCCTACCGGTGGCAAGCGCACCATCAAGGTGCCGGCCGGCACCGCTAGCGGCCGCACCTTCCGGGTCCGCGGCGAGGGCGCGCCCCGGAAGAAGAGCGGTACCGGTGATCTGCTGGTCACCGTGCGACTGCAGGTGCCGAGCAACCCGTCACGTGAGCAGCGCAAGCTCCTGGAGCAGCTGGCGGAGCTCGAGGACACGGACGCGCGCGACCGTGCGTTGTTCGACGGTCAGCACCAGCCGAGCTGAGGAGCGCGCCGTGGCAGCCGAACAGCGGTACCTCGAACCCCACGATCGCGGCCGGGCGTGGTCGTGGTCGACGGGGCGCGCCGACGGCGGCTCCGCGGACGAGCCCTTCGAGCTCCCCGACGACCGTGACGTCGGGGTCTACGTGATCTCGGTCGCGGCGGAGCTCGCGGGGCTGCACCCGCAGACCCTGCGCGCCTACGAACGGGAGGGGTTGCTGACCCCGTCGCGGACGGAGGGCGGGACACGCCGCTACTCCCAGCGTGACGTGGAACGTCTCCAGTTCATCCGGCGCCTGACCCAGGACGAGGGCCTCAACCTCGCCGGTGTCCGCGTGGTGCTCGACCTCGGCGAGAAGCTGGAGCGGGCCCGCGGGCGCATCGAGGAGCTCGAGGAGATGGTGCGCGTGCTCGCCGAGCGGATCGAGGACACACCGCGTGGCGACCGCTTCGAGATCGTCAAGTCGACGCCCTCCAAGATGGAGGTCCACCCGTGGCGCCGACGTACCGGCCAGCGGCCGGCGCAGGAGCGTGCCCGCCCGGTCCCGCCCCCGGAGCGGCGCAGCGCCGAGGTCTGAGCTCCTGACCCTGAGGACCCGTCGGTCGAGGTCGTGGATCTGAGCCGAGGCGAATCATCAGAGCTGCTCCGGCGCCCGGTAGGAACGGTGCGCCAGCCCTGTGCAGCGGAGGTGACCCCGTCGCATCGTGGCCGTATCGTCGTCATCGATGGGGCTGCGCGGCGCGGTGACGCGGTCCCGATCCGGATCGGATCGGACCCACGACCGGGCGGGCCGGAGCCCGTGTGCATGCCGAGGACGGCCCGGTGAGCAACGTGGAGGTGAGCGATGGACTTCGACCGCTTGACGCACAAGTCGCAGGAGGCGCTGCAGCGCGCAGCCGGCATCGCGCGTGATCGCAAGCATCCGCAGGTCGCGCCGGCGCACCTGCTCGCGGCCCTGCTCGAGCAGTCCGAGGGGGCGGTGCTGCCGCTGCTCGCGAAGCTGGACGTCACCCCGACCACGGTGCGCAACCGCACCGGGGAGATCCTCCAGTCCACCTCGGCGGCCTACGGCGCCTCGGGTGAGGTCACGATCGACGCGGCGCTGCAGCGCGTGCTCGACACCGCCGAGCAGGAGTCCAAGCAGCTCGGCGACGACTACGTGTCCACCGAGCACCTGCTCCTGGGCCTGGCGGCCGGCGAGGAACAGGTCGGTCGGATGCTGACCCAGCTCGGCGTGGACCGCGATTCGATCCTGGGCGCGCTCAAGCAGGTCCGTGGCAGCCAGAAGGTCACCTCGCAGGACCCCGAGTCCACCTACGAGGCGTTGGAGAAGTACGCCCGCAACCTCACCGAGCTCGCGCAGCAGGGCAAGCTCGACCCGGTGATCGGCCGGGACGAGGAGATCCGTCGCACGATCCAGGTGCTGGTACGGCGCACCAAGAACAACCCCGTCCTGATCGGTGAGCCCGGCGTCGGCAAGACGGCCATCGTCGAGGGCATCGCCCGCCGCATCGTCGAGGGCGACGTGCCCACGCTCCTAGAGGACAAGCAGCTGGTCGAGCTCGACCTGTCCGCGATGGTGGCGGGCGCGAAGTACCGCGGCGAGTTCGAGGAGCGGCTGAAGGCGGTGCTGAAGGAGATCGAGTCCTCCGAGGGCGAGATCATCACCTTCATCGACGAGCTGCACACCGTGGTAGGTGCCGGGTCGGCCGAGGGGTCGATGGACGCGGCCAACATGATCAAGCCGATGCTGGCGCGCGGGCAGCTGCGCATGATCGGCGCGACGACGCTCGCCGAGTACCGCAACATCGAGAAGGACGCCGCGCTCGAGCGCCGCTTCCAGCCCGTGCACGTCGCGGAGCCCTCCGTCGCCGACACGATCGGGATCCTGCGCGGGCTCAAGGAGCGCTACGAGGTCCACCACAAGGTCGACATCACCGACGACGCCCTCGTGGCCGCCGCGGAGCTCTCGGACCGCTACCTGACGGACCGCTTCCTGCCCGACAAGGCCATCGACCTGCTCGACGAGTCGATGGCCCGGTTGCGCATCGCCAACGACTCGATGCCGCCGGAGCTCGACGAGGTCGACCGCCGCATCCGTCAGTTGGAGATCGAGCGCGTCTCGCTCGCCAAGGAGGACTCGCCGGCCGCGAAGGGGCGCCTCGAGGACCTCGACGCGGAGCTCGAGGAGCTGCGTGAGCGCGACGCGGGCATGCGCGAACGCTGGCAGCGCGAGCGAGCCGCCCTCGAGGAGCTCAACGCCGCCAAGGAGGAGCTCGAGCAGGTCCGCGAGCAGGCCGCGATCGCCGAGCGCGACGGCGAGTACGAGCGGGCATCCGAGCTGCGGTACGGCCGCGCGCCCGAGCTCGAACGGCTCGTCACCGCCGCGCAGGAGCGCATCGAGGCGGACCGCGCGGACGGTGCCAGCCTGCTCGACGAGCAGGTCACCGAGACCGAGATCGCCGAGGTCGTGGCGGTGTGGACCGGCATCCCCGTCGCGAAGCTGGTGGAGTCCGAGGCGGCGAAGCTCGTCCACCTCGAGGACCAGCTCCACGCGCGGGTGGTCGGCCAGGAACGGGCGGTCGAGGCGGTCGCGAACGCCGTGCGACGGTCGCGCTCGGGGCTCGCCGACCCGGACCGACCCCTCGGCAGCTTCCTGTTCCTCGGCCCGACCGGGGTCGGCAAGACCGAGCTCGCCCGCACCCTCGCGGAGTTCCTGTTCGACGACGAGCGGGCCATGATCCGGATCGACATGGGTGAGTACCAGGAGAAGCACACGGTGGCCCGGCTCATCGGGGCGCCGCCCGGCTACGTCGGGTACGACGAGGGTGGCCAGCTCACGGAGGCCGTCCGCCGCCGGCCGTACCGCGTGGTCCTGCTCGACGAGGTGGAGAAGGCCCACCACGACGTGTTCAACGTGCTGCTGCAGCTGCTCGACGACGGTCGGCTGACCGACGGGCAGGGTCGCACCGTCGACTTCCGCAACGTGGTGGTCATCATGACCTCCAACCTGGGTTCGACCCATATCCTCGATGCGGACCTGTCGGCGGACGAGCTACGCGATCGGGTGATGCGCGACGTGCGCGGCCACTTCCGTCCCGAGTTCCTCAACCGCATCGACGAGACGGTGATCTTCGATCGGCTCGACCGCGAGCAGCTGCGCGAGATCGTGGACATCCAGCTCGCGCGGCTGCGTAGCCGACTCGACGAGCGGGATCTCTCGCTGACGGTCAGCGACGCTGCGATGGAACGGCTGGCCGAGCTCGGCTACGACCCGTTGTACGGCGCCAGGCCCCTCAAGCGGGTCATCCGCACCCAGCTCGAGGATCCGCTCGCCCGGGCCATGCTCGCCGGCGAGGTCGCGCCTGGCCAGGAGATCGTCGCCGAGGTCGACGACGACGGGAGCATCACGGTGTCGGGTCGTGCTCCCCAGGCGGCCTGAGGGTCCCCAGGCGACCTGAGTTCGGGCCGGTCGTGCCGGTGCTCGGTCAGACGGCGCGTTCGGCCTGCTCGAGCAGCTCGGCACCGAACGCGCGGGCGGCCTCGCAACGGGTGGGGTCGAGGTCGAGGGTCAGATCGGGCGTGTAGGCGTTGCGGATCGCCAGCTGGGTGTCGTTGGCATGCCAGGCGTGGACCCCGGCGACCGGCATGACCGCCGCCGGCTCTCCGGACCGGAACACGTGCAGGACCTGACCGTCGGTCAGCAGCAGACATCCGTCGGCGGGCGCGAACTGCCGCGTCCTCATGTCCGCTCCCCTTCCGGTCATCGGCGCGGCATCCGAGCACGATGGCGGGACCCCGCCGCCCGGGCTCGTGCCCGGTCGGCGGCCGAACGACCCCGCACCCCTGGGGCCGCGACGCGACGTGGCTGGCTCCTCGGGCCAGCCGGTCGCGCTGGGATCGCCGTGCCACCGCCGTCCGGCCGAGCTCCCCGCCTGAGATCGACACCGTGCCGGCTCCAAGCATGGGCCCATCGGAGGACGGCGACAACGGCGCGGTCCCCCACTTCACCGTGCGCCGGCCGCCACCCACGCGCTGCCCCCGCCCGCGAGCCGCCGCGGCTCACCGACCGGTGTCGGCCGTGCTCGGCGCGTCGCGGCTCTCACGGCGTAGCTCGTGGAAGGGCACCGCGGGCAGCTCCAGCTCGCGCATGCGGTCCTCGTAGAGGTGGTGACGCCGTCGTGCCTCGCCATGCCGACCCGCGTGGAGCAGCGCCAGGCACAGGTTGAGGTGGGCGGACTCGTCGTAGCCGTCGCGGTCGAGGACCCGCAGCAGCAGCCGGATCGCCAGGTCCGGGTCCTCGCGGGCAACGGCGCGCGCCGCCGCGCGCGCCACCGAGAGGTACAGGGCCCGCAGCTCCGCGCGGCGGTCCACGGCCCAGACCGCGTCGGGCTCGTCCTCCAGCAGGTCACCTCCGTACCGTTCCTCCGCCTGCAGGAGGAGGGGGACGGCGGCGTCGATCCCCTCCGACCGGACCAGCCGCAGCGCGCGCTCGGCCGCGTCCCGGAAGGTGTCGACGTCGACCTCCACCGCCTCCGGCACCAGCCGGATGCTCCCGCCGTCGGAGGCGATGGGGGTCGGAGCCCCCTCCGCCCGCTCCCCGGCGAGCACGCTGCGGGCGATGCTGAGGGCCACCGACAACCGGTTGGTGACCGAGATGTACGGCTCGTCCGGCCAGAGCAGATGCGCGACCTCCTCGCGGGTGACCCGCCGACCGCTGCGCGCGGCCAGGATCTTGACCAGCTCACGGGCCTTGCGCGAACCCCAGTCGGAGGTGGGAACCGGTCGCCCACCGCGCTCGATCACGAAGCCCCCGAGCGCCCGGACGGTGATGTCGGGTCGACAGTCACCGCCGACGACCAGCTGGTGCTCCACGCTCCCACGATCGGCCGGACACCCCAGCGCCGTCAGGCGGCCCTCGAGCTCCTCGATGTGGGAGCGGGCCGCGGGTTCGTTGGTGCGGCGAGCGATCCCGAGCTCGACCCGGGTCCGCCACAGCGGCTCCTCGAGCTCGCGCCAGAGCGGCAGGGCCTCCTCCAGGCCACGGAGATCGTCCGCGAGCACCGCGAGACAGGTGGTGGCCTCCGCGATCGCGGGTTCGTTGCCGCTGCGCTGGCCCTCGTCCAGCGCCGCCTGCGCGTGCTCGCGGGCGCGGACGGGGCGATCGCCGGCGACCGCGACCCAGGCTGCGGCGAGGTGGGCCTCCGCCCGCGCCATGCCGTCGTCGAAATCCACGGCCCGGTCGGCCGCCTCCTCGGCCACCTGAACGTCCGTGCTCGCCGCCGCGCGAGCGATGCCGACGTAGGCGGGGACCAGCGCCTGGCGGTCACCCGCCGGTTCGGCGAGGCGGAGTGCGCGCTCGTAGGCCTGGCGCGCGAGCACCAGCTCGCCGCGGTCGGCGCGGGCCTGCCCCAGCAGCTGGTCGGCGTAGGCGGCCGTACGCGAGCCGATGCTCGCGAAGACCTCGCGGGCACGTTCGGCGTCCGCGATCGCCTCGTCCACGGCGCCGGTCCGCAGCAGGATCTGGGCGCGGTTGCAACGTGCCACGCCCATGATGGAGGCGAACCCGTACCGTTCGGCGAGGTCGATGGCCACCTCGATCTCCGCGAGGGCCTCGGCGTACCGCCCCTCCTCGAGGTGGCTCGACCCCCGGTTGTTGTGGATCCGCGCCCGTTGCAGCTCGTCGCCGGCACGGAGCGCCGCGGCCAACGCCAGCTCGTAGTGGGCCACGTTGGCGCGGCGATCCCCGTCGCTCGCCGCGACCAGCGCGGCGGCGGTGTGTGCGAAGGCCAGGGCGCGGTCGTCGCCGGTGTGGGTCGCGGTGTGCATCGAGATCTCGGCGCACGCCCGCGCGTCCTCCTGCTCCCCGCGCAGCCAGTGCGCGGTCGCGCGCCAGGCCGACAGGCCGGCGTGGTCGGGGTCCTCGTCGTCGCGTTCCGGGCCGCGGTCGTAGGCGGCCAGGGCCGCGTCGAGGTCGCCGCGCACGTGGTGGATCAAGCCGAGCCCGAGCGCCAGGTGGGTCGGCAACGGACCATCGGGGGCCACCCCGGCGACCGCGAGACCGCGTTCCGCGGCCGCCCAGTCACCCCGGTAGGCCAGGGCCTCGGCTCGGAGGGCCTCCAGCGAGGCGGACCGGTGCTCCTCCGGCAGCGTCGCGATCGTCTCGGAGACCACGCTGAGCTCGCCGGATCGCAGCAGCCGTCGTCCCTGTTCCTCGAGCAGCCGCGCCGCACGCTCCGACCGACCGGTGGTGGTCAGCAGCTGGAGCCCGGGGACCACCATGTCCTCGCGTAGCAACCGGTCGACGATCCGCTCGACGAGCTCGCCGGCCGGGTCGAGCCGGGGCAGCAACCGCTCGCGGACGACCTCGCGCATCGCCGGGGTCAGCTCCACGTGGTCCGTCTCCGGTTCGAGGCGTGCGAGCCCAGCCTGCACCAGCCCGCGCAGCCGCTCCTCCGGGGCGGGGTCGCGGGTCGACGACGGACCGTCGTCGTCCACGTCGTCGGCCAACGTGGCCAACCGTTCGGCCGGGAGCTCGGGAGCGAGCGCGAGCCCCACCAGCAGTGGCCGCTCCGCCGGCTCCGTCTCGGGCAGCACCACGGTGTCGAGGTAGCGGCCGACCGGCGTGTCGGCACCCACGGCCCGTTCGACCGCGGCGGAACGCTCGGTGGCCGCGACCTCGCGCAGCTGCTCGATCGTGCGTCCGACCCCGACTGGCCATCCGCCGGTGACGGCGATGATGCGAGCCGCGAGGGGGCGGTCGGGCGCCAGGGTCTCGGCGACCAGCTGGTCGGCGGCATCGAGGTCGAGCGCCAGGTGCGTAGCGTCGAGCTCCGTGACGTCGCCACGACCACGCCGCCGTTCGCTCACCAACCCGAGCGGTCGGCGGGAGGCGACCACCAGCTGCGCGCCGACGTCCGGGTGCTGGGACAGGGCGGTCAGCAGCGCGACCGCCGAACTCCCGCGCAGGTGGTGGCCCTCGTCGACGACCACGGTTCCCACGCCCGCGTTCGCCCACGCATCGGCCACGAGCTCCGGGAGATCGTCCCCGTCGTCGGGCTCCACGCGGCCGCCGGCGGCGGCGACGAGCTCGCGCGCCAACGAGGCGGGATCGCGATCGCCTCGGTCGACGTTCAGCCACGCCGCCGACGGCCAGCGCCCGACCATCGCGGTGGTCTTGCCCCAGCCGGCGGTGGCGGTGATCACGATCAGGCGTCGCCGTTCGGCGGTCGTGTCCGCGATCCGCAACGCAGCGCTGACCGCGACCGGGCCGGTGACCGGAGGTGGTCGGTGCTTCACCTGGTGCGGCGAGATGGTCGCCCCCCGGGATCGTGAGCGCGCGGAGGTGGGGCTTGGCGTACGAGTCTAGGTCTGCGCCGTCACGCGCCGTCGATGAG
>SKTG01000245.1 GCA_007118045.1 Nitriliruptoraceae bacterium | reverse complement strand
GCCGGGCCGGCGCCCAGGTCGACACCTGGGCCGGGGCGCTGGAGCTGGTCGCGGGGAGCCCGGGCTGGTGCGGTCTCGTCCCCGACGTGCTGGCCCGCGCGGCGGTCCGCGGGGGGCGCGTGGCCGACAGCGGCGTGGCCGTGCCGATGCGTCAGCGCTTCGGTCTCGTGCACCGGTCGCCTCCGCGAACACAGGCGCCACGCGTCGGAGAGGTCGCGACGTTCCTGGCGAGGCTGCACGAGCGCTGACCAGGTGCCGGGGCGTGGCGGACGAGCGGTTCCAACTGGGGCTCGCCGCGTCCGCTCGAGCTCCACGATGTCGTCCAGCTCCTCGAGGACGACACGGAGGTGGTCCGACGACTCCCGCCCGTCCACCGACGGGATGTGGACGAGGCGCCCCGCTCTCGCCCGCGTCTCGGAAGAGGCGTCGCACCAGGGTCGGACCCTCACTCGCCGAAGACCACGGGGCCCCGTCCGCGTCGGACAGTACGGTCGAGCGCGCGTTCCGGCTCCTGGACGCCTACGCCTCCGACAACGCGGCGATGTCGCGCCCGATCACCACGACCGAGACATGACAGAGACCCCGCCGATGCGTGTCGGCGGGGTCTCGTCTCGCGGGCGTCGATGTGCCCATCACGTGCGGTGGAGGCGTGGACAGGACCCGTTCCGCCGCTCCCTTGGTGGAGCGGGGCCGGTCGCCCGTCCCCTCCGGCGCGGCCCTTGTGGCCGTGCCGGAGGCGCGTTCACCGCACGAGCTTCGAACGAACGTAGGGGTGCTCCTTGAGCGAACACCCCCTCGAGTGGAGCTGCCGGGAGTCGAACCCGGGTCTCGCGATCCCGATGCTGTGGGCTCTACGTGCGTAGGTTCCGGATGATCTCGGACGTGGTGCTCCGGAAGCCAAGCAGCCTCCACGTCCATACCACCGTTCGGTGTTCCCCTCGGCCCGGTGGTCGGTGCCTTCGGGGTTGAGCCTCGTTATGTCGATCCGGTCCCCCTACGAGGCATCGGGGGCGGATCGTCGCGGGTGTTTATGCCGCGATAGCCAGCTCTTCGTTGTCAGCTGTGGTTCCCGCGCGTTTTGTCGAGGTCGCGCGAGCACCCTCGGCACGCTCCCATGGCATCGGCCTGATCACGATCGAAACCGTGTCAGCCCCAGGATGTGTGTGGTGCGGCATCGACGCTATGCAGTTCTCGGGGTTCCCCGGACGACCGATGTGGTGGCCCCGGGGGGATCGAGCAGCGTATCCCATCGCCGCGACGGGCGCCAGCGAACGACGGTGACCTCGCCGGCCGGCCCCCCGGGCGTCCTCCGGCCGGCGCACGTGCCACACCGCCGTGCCCGGGGTATCGGCACGTCAGCGGCGCTGCTTGAGCGCGCGGTCGATCTCGCGCTTGGCGTCGCGCTCCTTCTCCGTCTGGCGCTTGTCGGCGACGTTCTTGCCGCGACCCAAAGCGAACTCCAGCTTGGCCCGGCCGTGCCGGAAGTACAACCGGAGGGGCACGAGCGTGACACCCTTGGCGGAGACCTCGTGGGCGAGCTTCTCGAGCTCGCGCGCATGTAGCAGCAGCTTGCGGGGCCGCGTCGGGTCGTGGTTGTTGATGTTGCCGAACGCGTACTCGGGGATGTGGGCCTGCATCAGCCAGGCCTCCCCCGCGTCATCGATCTTGACCCAGGCCTCCTGCAGGGAGCCCTTGCCGTTGCGCAGGGTCTTGACCTCCGTGCCCTGCAGCACGAGGCCGGCCTCGAAGCGGTCGTCGAGGTGGTAGTCGAAGCGGGCCCGACGGTTCGTGACGATCTGCTTGGTGCCGTCGCCACCGCCCGGCTTGGCTCGTTTGCTCTTGTTCGCCATGACCGACCAGCGTACCCGTCACGACCCGCGGGCCCTGGGCCTGCCTCCGGGGCATCGAGCCCGACGGATCCACCCGGAAGCCGGACCGACCGGGTCGCGAACCGGTCCGGCTCAGATGTCGAGGAACCGGCGCAGCGCCACGATCGACGACACGGCCGCGATGCCGCCACCCGCCAGCAGCAGCCAGGGCCCGACGGCGAGCACCTGTGCCGCCCCGATGAAGGGCATCAGCTCGATGTCCTGGGCCAGGTTGCTCGCGACCCGGGGCACGGTTCCGTAGAGCAACCCCCAGGAGACGAGCGCACCGATGACGCCGGCGATGACCCCCTCGAGCACGAAGGGCAGGCGGATGTACCAGTTGCTGGCGCCGACCAGGCGCATGACCGAGGTCTGCTCGCGTCGTGCGAACGCCGCCACCCGGATCGTGTTGGCGATGAGCACACCGGCCGCGACCAGTTGGATGACCGCCACCACCAGCGCCGCGTTGCGCACCACGTTCGTGAACCGGAGGAACTGGTTGAGCACCTCGCGCTGGTCGACGACCTCCTCGACCCCGGGGTAGGCGGCGAACTGGTCGCGGATCACGTTGAACAGGTTGGGGTTGACCAGGCTCACCCGGAACGATGCCGGCAACGTGTCGGGATCGATGGACTCCACCAGTGAGGGCTGGTCCTCGAACAGGTCCGTGAACCGGTCGTAGGCCTCCTGCTTCGACTCGTACATGACCTCGTCGACGACCTCCTGCGCCTCGAGCTCCTCGCGCAGCTCCTCCTGCTGTTCCGCCGTGATCGCGGGGCAGGTGCGGTCGTCACACAGGAAGATCGACACCTCGACGCGGCCGACCCAGTCGTCGGTGGCCAGATCGACCTGCTGGGAGAGCAGCAGGCTCGCCCCGAGCAGCGTCAGCGAGACCGTCACCGACAGGATCACCGCGAAGGTCATCATCAGGTTGCGCCGGAGGCCGACGAAGGCCTCCTGCAGGATGTAGCGCCAACGCGCGGTCATGCATCAGCTCCTGGTCGTGCCGCGAGCGCGTCCGGGGAGGCGTCAGCCGCCGTAGCCGTACACGCCTCGCGACTGGTCGCGCACCACGGACCCGTTCTCCAGCTCGATCACGCGACGCCGCATCGAGTCGACGATGTGTTGATCGTGGGTGGCCATCACCACGGTGGCCCCCGTGCGGTTGATCCGGTCGAGCAGCTTCATCAGCCCCACCGAGGTCGAGGGATCGAGGTTGCCGGTCGGCTCGTCGCACAGCAGGATCCGCGGCTGGTTGACGAACGCGCGAGCGATCGAGACTCGCTGCTGCTGACCGCCGGAGAGCTCGTGTGGCTGGGCACCGGCCTTGTCCGACAGGCCGACGAGCTCGAGCACCTCCGGCACCCGCTGCTCGATCTCACGCCTGGAGCTGCCGATGACCTCGAGGGCGAAAGAGACGTTCTCGTAGACGCTCTTGTTCGACAGCAGCTTGAAGTCCTGGAACACGTAGCCGATCTCGCGGCGCAGGAGCGGGACCTTCCAGGCCCGCAGGCTGGCGAGGTCCTTGCCGGCCACCCACACATCGCCGGACTCGGCGAGCTGCTCGCGGGTGAGGATCTTCATGAAGGTGGACTTGCCCGAGCCCGACGGTCCCACGACGAAGACGAACTCCCCTTTGGAGATGTCGATGGACACGTCGTTGAGCGCGACGACCTCGTCGTCGCGTCCCCGCTTGTACGTCTTGGTGACGTTCTGCAGCTTGATCACGTCGCGCTCACATCCTGGAAGAGGGGGCCGGACAGCGGCCGTGACGGCGCGTGGGGGCCCGCGACCGCGCGGGGCACCGCGTCAACGGCGAGCCGGGCCCCGGAGGGCCATCGCGCACAGGGGGCGGTGGCGACCGACCCCGCTGCGGCCGACGGGAAGGGTACTACCCGTCGGACAGGTGTCCTCACCGCCGGGGCCGGGGCCGAACGGCCGGCTCCGCGCTCCCGCCGCTCACTCCTGCTCAGCGGCCTCACGGACCCGACGCCGCAGCTCGGCCTCCAGCAGCTCGTCGAGGTCGCCGTCGAGGACCTGCTGGACGTTGCCGGTCTCGAACTCGGACCGCAGGTCCTTGACCATCTGGTAGGGGTGCATGACGTAGCTACGGATCTGGGAGCCGAAGCCGACGTTCTGGACCGCCCCGCGGAGCTCGTCGAGCTCCTCCTCGCGCTTGCGCCGTTCGAGCTCGGCGAGCTTGACCTTCAGCACCCGCAGGGCGACGGCCTTGTTCTGGTGCTGCGACTTCTCGTTCTGGCAGCTCACGACGATGCCGGTGGGCAGGTGGGTGATCCGCACCGCCGAGTCGGTCGTGTTGACGCTCTGCCCCCCGGGCCCGGACGAGCGGTAGACGTCCACGCGGATGTCCTCCTCGGGGACGTCGACGTCCTGGTCCACCTCCGGCAGGACCGGCACCACGTCCACCAGCGCGAACGAGGTCTGTCGGCGCGCCTGGGAGTCGAACGGGCTGATGCGCACCAGGCGGTGCACGCCGTGCTCGGCGGAGAGCCAACCGTAGGCATCCGGGCCCTGGATCTCGAAGGTGCTCGACTTCAGGCCCGCTTCCTCGCCGTACGACTGGTCGTAGACCTCGGCGCCGTAGCCCCGCTGCTCCGCCCAACGCAGGTACATCCGCTGCAGCATCTGGGTCCAGTCCATCGCGTCCACGCCACCTTCCCCGGCATGGACGGAGACGATCGCGTCGGAGGAGTCGTGCTCCCCGCTCAGCATCGTGCCGACCTCGAGCCGATCGAGCTCGGCCTGGACCTCGGAGAGCCCGCTGGTCACCTCCGCGACCGACGCGTCGTCGCCCTCCTCGGTCGCGAGTTGCTCGAGCACCTCGAGGTCGTCGAGACGATCGACCAGCGACTCGAAACGTCGCAGCTCGGCCTCCACGCGTGACAGCTCGGTCGTGACCCGCCTGGCGTGGTCGGTGTCGTCCCACAGACCAGGCTCGGCGGCGCGTTCGCGCAGCTCACCCAACCGATCGCGCTTCGCCGCGATGTCGAGGTCGGCCTCGAGCTGCGCGACGCGTCCTCGCTGATGGGCGAGGTCGTCGACGTGGCTGACGGCCATCGGGCACGTGCTCCTGGCGTGGGGGCGGCTGCAGCCGACGATGCTACCCAGCCGTCCGAGCCGCCACGGTGCGGGCCTCGACCCTCGGCGGCCCGTCCGCACGGCCGGATCGCGCGCTCACGTGCGAGTCGGACCGCCCACGAGCGAGAGACGCACTACCGCCACGACCGCGTATCAGGCTGCCGCCGCCCCATCTCCGGACGAGGCACGCTGACCGAGCGACGCACCACCTGCTCGGGCACCGACCGGAGTGGACGGGGGACCCATGACCATGCTGATCCTGATCGTCGTCGGACTGGCGGTGGCCGTCATCGCGACCGGCCTGTTCGTACGACGCGCACCGGACGACGATCTGGCCGGCACGGGGCACGCCGCACGGCCGCCGATCGGGCCGCGGCGCCTGACCGATCGCTGGTAGCCGCTCGCGGTAGCGGAACCGGACCACGCAGCGACCGCTCACAGGCGATCGCGGCGACGACCGACCGCCGGGATCGACCGTCGGATGTGGTCGCCTCGGGTGCCGGCTGCGCCGGCGCCCGAGGTCTCAGGCCTGGCTTCCGGTCGCGCTGGTGACCACCTCGAAGCCCCAGAGCTCGGAACCGGTGGCCGCGGGGCCGCTCGGACGCTCGCCTTCACCGTGCGAGGGTCCGCCGGAGGCGGACCGATCGCTGCCACCGCTCTGCGCGTGCCCCTTCTGGAACGCTTGGGAGTTCATCCAGGCCTGGAACGATTCGTCGTCGCGCCACTTGGTGACCACCAGGTAGCGATCCGTGCCCTCGGTGGGGCGCAACAGGTCGAACGACTCGAAGCCGTCCACCTTCTCGACCTCGCCCGCGCGGGCCGCGAAGCGCTGCTCCAGCACCTCACCCCGCCCCTCGGGCACCTCGAGCACGTTGATCTTGACCACGGACACGTTCGCCCCCTGGTTCGTCGGGTACGCGCCGTACGGCTCGGGGCCGTCGGCCGGTCGGGTTGCCACGAGCCCCCCGGACGGCTGATGGCCGACGGGCCGTGGCACCTCGCCGGCGAGGCTACCCACGCGCCGAGCAGCCACCGTCGCGGTGGTGCCCTCGCACCGGTCACCGCGACTCACCCCTCACGGACGGCTATCACCCCTCACGGCTGGCTCACGCCCCTCACGGCTGGCTCACGCCCCTCACGGCTGGCTCACCACCACTCGCTGCCGGGGGCACCCTTGAAGGGGCCGACGACCCGCGGGGTGATCCAGCCGCCGTAGAAGCCACCGTCGCTCGGGCTCACGGGCACCCCGTCGACGAGGCACCGTCCCACACGGCCCGGGTAGAACGTCACGTGGTCACGCAGCCGCGCGTAGCGTGGAACCGGCTCCGGGTACCACCAGCAGGCGAGCTCCGAACGCTCCTCGCCGACCACCAGGTGCGCGTAGGCCGCGGCGCCCTTGAACTCGCAGACGGTCACGCGCTCGCTCGGCACGAACACGGTGGCGTCCACGTCCGCGCTCGGCAGGTAGTAGGAGGGCGGGTGCGAGGTCTCGAGCACCCGGATCGAGCGGCGCGTATCGGCGATGACGCGCCCGGCGAACTCGACCACGACGTGCTCGTCGCTGGGGTCGAGCGCGGGCGGACGGGGGTAGTCCCAGACGGATTCCTGGCCCGGACCCGGCGTCTCGGGGGTCGGGCGTTGGGTTGGGCGGGCTCGCATCCGGGCCTCCTCGGTCGTACGTGAACGGTGGCAGCGCGTGCTCAGCCACGCGCTCGTGGACGTCGTTCTTCACGACGTGCCTCGACCCCGGTCGGCTCGTGGCGACGACGGGGCCGGGTCGCCGTAGCCGGTTCGGACCCGGAGGCGCCGTGGGCGGAACGCCCCTCCGGCGCCGGCCTACCCTGGGCGACGAGCTGCTGCACCACCGGGCGCCGCGAGCTGGAGCCCTCGAGGATCGCGACGACCCCGGTCTGCGCCCGGCAGCGTCCGAGAGCGTGGGTCCCGCGCCCACCGAGCCGCCCAGCGACACCGAGCCGAGGCACGAGCATGGCCAAGACCCCCGATCGCCGCGAGAACCAACGGCGCTTCGCGGAGCTCGACACGGCCTCGCGCCGGGCCATCATCAAGGCGGTCAACAAGGGTCGGGCCGTCGAGACGCGCAAGCACGCACCGATCGCGGTCGGCGTCGCCCAACGCCAGCAACGCTTCTGGCGATGGTCGTGGTTGATGGGCCCGGCCATCGCGCTGGTTCAGGCGTTGGTGGTCGATCTCATGACCGCGGCGCTCAACGGCATGGTGGCCACGTTGGGGCTCGTCGCCCTGTCCCTGTGGTTCTCCACCCGAGCCCGTCGTGCGGAGGACGCCAACCGGGCGCTCGCCGAGGGGCGGCGCCGTAGCGGTACGGGCACGGAGGCCGCCGGGGGGCGACGCGAGACGTCCGGCCCCGGGGGCGGGGAGGGGGGTGCAGCCTGGTGGCGCTTCTGGGATCGTCGAGGCGCATCGGCCACCGGGAAGGCCGAAGTCGGCGGTGGCGGGAGCGGCGGCGCCGGGGGCCGTGACGGCGCAACGGACGGCGGCGGAGCCACCGACGCCGGGAGGACGCACACGCCCGACGGG
>SKTG01000138.1 GCA_007118045.1 Nitriliruptoraceae bacterium | reverse complement strand
GCTGTTCGACGGTGCAGTGCCTTCCGAGCCGTGGCGGTGGGCGGTGATCGTCCCGGTGCTCGTGCTCGGGGTGCTCGCCACCCTCCCCCTGGGCTTCACGATCGGATCCGTGGTCGCGAGGATCCAACAGGTGACCACGTGGGGCATGCTCCCGATCATCCTGCTGGCCTGGATCTCCGGCATCTTCGGCGACGTAGGCAACCTGTGGCCCTGGGTGCAGGTGCTGGCGCAGGTGTTCCCCCTGTACTGGCTCGGTCACCTGATGCGCTTCGCGTTCCTGCCGGAGGCGGCGGTCGTCGGCGAGCTCTACGGGACGTGGCGGGTCGCATGGGGCATCGCCGTGCTGGTCGCCTGGACCGTCATCGGGTCGGCGCTGGCGACGCCGGTCGTGCGCCGCATGGCCCGCCGGCAGTCCGGGGCCGCGGTCGCGGAGGCGCGGGACCAGGCCGCGAACATGTACGTGCGATGAGCGAGACCGTCCACAACCGCATCGCCCTGCTGCGTGCGGAGCAGGGGGTGAGTCGCCGGGAGCTCGCCGACGCGCTTGGCGTGCACTACCAGACGATCGGCTACCTCGAACGAGGCGAGTACAGCCCGAGCCTGCACCTCGCGTTGCGCATCGCAGCGTACTTCGACCTGCCCGTCGAGGTGGTCTTCTCGATCGAGCCGTTCCCGCGCATCAGCGACGAGACCCGCAGCGCATGACGCGGATGCCGGTGGGTGCAGCGTGAGTCCGGAGGGGTGGCCATGGACGTCGCGGTCCTAGGTGCGAGCGGCGGGAGCGGACGCGCCATCACGGCCGCGCTGGCCTCGCGCGGCCACACCGTCACGGCGGTGAACCGTCGCGGTGATGCTCCGGCACCCCGGGGAGCGAGGACCGCCGCCGCGGATCTCTACGATCCGGCGGCGACGCGGCGGGTCTGCGAGGGCGCCGAGGTGGTGGTCCTCGCCGCGATGCCGCCGTACCACGCGTGGGCGGACAACTTCGATCGTCTGGTGGACTCGGTCGTGGAGGCGGTCGCGGCGACCGCGGGACGGTTGGTGTACGTCGACAACCTGTACATGTACGGGCAGCCGTCCGGTGCGATCTCCGAGTCGTCCCCCGAGCGCGGCACCGGCAAGGGTGCGTTGCGTCGGCGGATCGCACACCGGATCCTGGAGGAGGAGCGGATCACGGCCAGCGTGGGGCGGTTCAGCGACTACTACGGGCCCGGTGGTACCAACAGCTTCGTGCATGCGATGTTCCTCGAGCCGGCCGTGGCCGGCAGGCCGATGCGGGTGATGCTGGCCGACGACCAGCCGCACACCTTCCACTACCTGCCGGACGTGGCCCGTGGTTTCGTGACCCTGATCGAGCGGTCCGCCTCCGACGGTCGGGCGTGGATCCTGCCGGCCGCTCCGGCGCTGACGCAGGGTGAGCTCGCCGGGCTCGTCAACGGCCTGCTGGCCGAGCCGGTGCGAGTGAGCCGGATCAACGCGCCGTTGCTGGCCATGGCGGGTCTGGTCTCACGACAGGCCCGCGAGGGCCGCAAGGTCGCCCACCAGTTCTCCGCACCCTGGGTGATCGACAGCTCGGCGTTCGAGGAGGCGTTCGGGTCCCTGGCGGTCACCGACCACCGCACCGCCGTGGCGGAGACCTTGGCGTGGCTGTGGACCGCCCGGACCTCGCTGCGCTGAACTCCCTCGCTCACCCGGCCAGGACCCGACGCGGGCGCAGGCATCGCTGCCGACGGTCACGCCCAGGGCCGGGACGCTGCGAGGTCGCAGGGCCGGTCGTCCTGCCCGCCGGTGACCGATGCCGCTCCCGGCCGCGGGAGGCGGCGTGTTTGATGGATGGTGGGTCCTGGACGTTCGGTCCCGGACGGTCGGGGGGTCGGCCGTGATGGGCCGATGCGTCCACCGGAGTCGCCGTCGGGAGGATGGGTCATGCGTGTGTTGGTGTTCGGTGCGGGACCGCTGGGCAGTCTGATGGCGCTGCGTCTGCAGGAGGCGGGCCACGACGTGTCCCTGCTGGCTCGGGGACGACGCCTCGAGGACCTGAAGGAGCACGGGGTCGTGCTCGTCGACGAGGAGACCGGGGCGCGGGAGACCGCCCACGTCCCGCTCGTCGAGCGGTTCACCGCGGACGACGACTACGACCTCGTCATGGTCGTCATGCGCAAGAACCAGGCCGACGAGGCATTGCCGACCCTCGCGGCCAACGAGCGGGTACCGACCTTCCTGTTCATGATGAACAACGCCGAGGGGCCGGGACGGCTCGTCGAGGCCCTCGGTCGCGAACGGGTGCTCCTCGGCTTCCCGCTGCCGGGCGGCAGCCGTGAAGGTCACCTCGTGCGCATCGTGCCCGTGGACGAACGGCGGACGTACACGTTGCCGCTCGGCGAGGTCGACGGCCGTACGCGTGCTCGCACCAGGGCCGTGGCCGAGGTGCTGGCGAGCATGCGCGGCTACGACGTGCGGATCCGGGACGACATGGACGCCTGGTTGAAGTACCACGCCGCCGTCACGATCCTGGCGCTGGGACCTGCGGTTTGCGCCGCGGGCATCGACATGGAACGGCTCGCTCGGACCCGCGACCTGCTGGTCCTGTCGCTCCGGGCGATCAAGGAAGCGTTCCGTGGCCTCCGCCGGGAGCTGGGCGTCCGGCCGGCGCCCCGCACCTTCCGTTTGCTCGAGCTGCTCCCGGAACCCGTCTGGATCTGGTTGCTGCGCCGGCGGCTCGGCGAGGGGGAGGCCCGCTCCAGCATCGAAGGGCACTCCGCGGCCGCACGCGACGAGATCGAGCACGTTGGTGGTGAGCTCCTCGCCCAGTTGCGCCAGGCCGGCGTCGAGACACCCTCGATCGACCGGCTCCTCCCGTACGTGGACCCCGATGCCGCAACGGTGCCGGACGGTGCCCGTGAGCTCCCCGTCCGATGGGCGGGGCCGGCCGTCCCAGCACTGACCCTCACCACGGTGGTGGTCCTCCTGGTCCGAGCCCAGCGGGCGCGTCGCCGCTGACCAGGAGGCGCGACCTGACGCAGAAGGCAGACACATGCACACGCGGGTGACTCATGAGGACGGCCGGGTGCTGGAGCGGGATGGCTGCCGGCTCCACTACTGGCTGCATGGACCAGCTGACGGACCGCTGGTGATCCTGCTGCATGGTCTCTCGCTCGACCGCCACGCGTTCGACGACCAGGTTCCCGCGCTGGTCGAAGGGGGCTGCCGAGTGCTCACCTGGGACCTCCGGGGTCACGGGAGCAGCCAGCCGATGGGCCCGGGGATCGGCGTCGGTCGGGTCGCCGACGATCTGCTCGCCATACTCGATGACGTGCCCGCCGACCGGGGCGTGCTCGTGGGCCAGTCGTTCGGCGGCATGGTGGCTCAGGAGTTCGTCTCCCGGTATCCCGATCGGGTCGTCGCCCTGGTGGCGATCGGTTCGCCCGCGCTCGGCGATCGGCCTGGTGCGGTCATGCGAGGGCTGCAGCGCTTGCGCGTACGGATGATCGAGTTCTGGCCGGACCGACTGCTACGTACGGTGTTCGCCGCGATGGTCACCCGGGAGCCCGCCGTGCGCCGTTACGTCCGTGCGGCCACGGATCGCCTCGACAAGGACGCTTTCGTCGCGGTGTCGGCGGCGGCGATGGCGGCACATCTCCGCTCGGCCGGAGCGCCGACACACGGCGTCTCGCTGCTGCTCGTCCAGGGAGAGGGTGAGGAGCGACCGGTCGCCCGCGCCATGCGCCGGTGGGCACAGGGAGTACCGGGTGCCGAGCACGTGATGCTCCCCGGTGGCCACCTCGTCAACCAGGAAGCGCCCGACCGCTTCAACGAGGTGCTGCTGGAGTTCGTCGATCACGTCCACGCGATCGGCTCGGAGCCGACCCCGAGCCGCCGCCCGCGGTCGGGCGATCGCTGACCGACCGGGCGGACCGGAGGTGGCGACGGTGACCCCGGCTCGATCGGGTGAGGTGGGTGCTCCGGCCTCGCGCCAGGTGCGACGGGGCGTGTGGGTGTTCCTGCTGTCGACGTTGCTCGGCTCCTGGGTGCCGTGGACGGTGCTGCTCGTGACGAGCGCCGACCCGTTCGCTGGTCCGGTGGCCACGACCCTGTGGATCCTCGGGGGGTACGGACCCACGGTCGCCGCCCTGCTGACCGCCAGGATCGTCGACGGTCGAGCGGGGCTGCGGCACCTGCTGGCCGGGCTCCGTCGGTGGCGGGTGGGCCGCTGGTACCTGACGCTGGTCCTGCCGCTGGCCGTGGCGCCCGCGGCCGTCCTGGCCACGGTCGCTGCGGGACCGGCGGTCCTCGAGCTCGCTGGATCCGGCCACTGGGTGCTGCTACCCGCCATGCTCGCCGGCGGCGTCCTGTTCGGCGGCTTCGAGGAGGTCGGTTGGCGCGGCTACCTCCTCCCGCGTCTGCAACCGTCGATGGGGTCGGTGGCCGCGAGCGTCGTGATCGGGCTGGTCTGGGCGCTGTGGCACGCCCCCCTGTTCCTGCTGCAGACCACCGCTCAGGCGTCGTTCGACCCCGTCGCGTTCACGCTGCACGCCGTCGCGCTCTCCCTGGTCCTCACGTGGCTCTACGACGGCTCCGGCGGGAGCGTGCTGCTGGCGGTGCTCTTCCACGGCGCGGTCAACGGCGCCTACGAGGCGGTGATCGGTGGCATCGCCCCCGAGGCCATCGACGGTTTCCTGGCGCCTGCCGCGGCCGCGTTCCTGCTCGTCGCCGTGGTCGCCCGTCTCGGGCGCGTGGTGATGAGGGGCCGGTGAGGACCGGTCCACGAGCAGAAGGCGGTCGGGGCGTTGACGATGGTTCACGTCGCGGCGGCCTCGCTGTCGACCGGTTCACGTCGCATCACCCACAGGCCGGGCAACCAGGCGGCCTCCTCGAGGTGCGCGACCGTGGTGAACCCGAACCGCTCGTAGATGGGCGGGTTCACCGGATCGGTCGTCTCCAACCAGACCGCGGCCGCGTCCTCGTCACACCGACGGAGCTGTCGGTCGAGCAGAGCACGGGCGAGACCGCGCCCGCGATGCTCGGGTCCGGTTGCCAGGTACGCCAGGTGCCAACACAACCCGCCCGTTGCGCGAGCCACCGCTGCGCGGCGATCGGCCAGCAGCCGAGCGGCCTCGGGCACGTGGCGGGCGATCACCGACGTGGCGTGTGGCACCGCACGGGCAAGGGTCGGAGCCTCCGCGAGTTGCCCCGCCAACCCCTGGACCCGCGTGCCGATCGAACCGCGTGGCACCCCGGGCGGATGCCACAGGGCGACCCCACCGAGTTCGCCGTCGACGAACGCCCCGTGGGCGGTGCCGTACCGCAGGGTCGAACGCAGCGCGTTGGCCGCCGCCGTCTCGATCATCGCCCGGCGGACGTCCTCGTCCGGCAACAGCACGAGGTTGCCGGGATCGTCCGCGAAGCCTCGTGCCAGCAACGTGGTGGCGGCCGTTTGGTCCACCGGTCGGAGCACACGCACGTCGGCCCCGGTCCCGCTCGTGGCCGTGGTCATCGGAGCCCACCTCCTCCTTCACCGCGACGCGGGCGCCGGTCGCTTCCGGGGATGGAACTCGCGCTCCCGCGCAACGAGGCACGTCGCGCGAGCAGTGTGCCCGCACTCTGGCACGAGTAGGGGGTCGGTGCCCCCGGCCGACTCCGCCTGCGAACGGTTCTCGACGACAGCAGGCCGGAGGTGGCGTAGGCTCGACGGGCAGCAGGGATCCGTCGTGCAGTCGACGCGCGGCCACGATGCTGCGAGACACGATGGTGTCTCTCACGGGTGCGGTCGTCCGGTTGATCGTCGCGCGTGGCCCGGTTCGGGCGCCGCGACGAGTGATCGGACCCACCGCGATGGTTGATGACGTTGCCCTGCGTGCCGCCTTCCGGGACTTCACCAAGGCGGTCATCGGACCCTACGACGTCGACCAGATGCTGCACCTGCTCACCGGCCAGGTCGTCGAGGTGCTCGGTGTCGACGGTGCCGGTGTCTCGCTGGCGCCGACGGAGGGCGAGGCCCTGATGTTCGTGACGGCCACCGACGACGACATCGCGGCCGTGGAGGACGCGCAGGTCTCGCTCGGCGAAGGTCCGTGCCAGGAGGCGTATCTGACCGGCGAACAGGTCGCGGTCTCCTACCTGGAACTCGAGGACCGGTGGCCGACCTACCGCCAGGTCAGCCTGGAACACGGGATGCGTGCCGTCGCGGGCATCCCGATGCCGGTAGCCGATCGGCGGATCGGGGCCCTCAACCTCTACCGTCTGCGGCCGCATACCTGGGACAGGGAAGAGCTGGAGACTGCGCAACTGCTCGCCGACATGGCTTCCGGTTACATCCTCAACGCCAACCACATGGTCGAGCAGTCACGTGCGGAGGACAACCTCACGCGCGCACTCGAGAGCCGCGACGTCATCGGACAGGCCAAGGGCATCCTCATGGCGCAGCACCAGCTGACCGCCGAGGCGGCGTTCGAGATGCTGCGACGCATCTCACAGACCCGGAACCTCAAGCTGCGCGAGGTCGCTGCCCATGTCGTGGAGACGAGCGCATCCACGACGGGTCCGACGGACTGAGCCGATCGGGAAGCCAGCTCCTGCATGGTCGCTCGTAGGCGCGCGGTCACCTTCGCGCCTTCTGGTTCACCTCGGCATGGACGTGTCCGACCGTCGAGGCGCGAACCCGGTGTCGCCTGTCGACGACTTGCGACCTTGGGCCACGACCATCGAGGGGGATCACGTGTGCATGACCTGCGCGTCTCGAGCCTCGTCACTGCTCGCGACGCTGCCCTACGGCGTGACTGCGGTCGCTGCCGTCGCCGTCGGCCGGTTCACCGACAAGGCCAGCAGCGGGGCTGACGTCACCGTCTCGAGCGAGGACGAGCACTCGTGCGTGCCCAGGAGCGCGAGCCACGTCGACCCGCCAGTATCACTACACCCGCGATCGTGATGGGATCAGGCATCGGCGGGTTCATCGACGGCATCCTCGCCCACCAGATCCTCCAGTGGCATGGGATGCCGACGTCCCAGGCCATCGTGGTGTTGGGGTAGCGCTGGGTGAGCAACCATGTCCGTCCTCCTCGACACGTGCCTCGTCGCCAACGCCCGTCAGGCTCAGCGACCGGGTGCCGGCCCACGCCAGCCAGCCACGCTCGGTGCGGGCGACCTCGGGTACCTGATCGGCGTAACCGAACCGTGGGGCCCGTTCGACCTCGGCTTCCACCTCGCCACCCCCAGCGTGCACCAGCCGGTAGACGGCCGGTTCGGTCCGTGTGTCCGCCCGTGCGTCCAAGGAGCCGTTCAAGGGAAGGAAGTCGGTGACCACCAGCCGCCCACCAGCACCCGTCGAAGGTGGTCCGCAGAACGTTGGTGTCGTCGAGATAGTGCTGGGCGCCCTGGCGAGACCGCCGGGTGGAGCGACGCGGAACGCCGCCCCGTCGGACATCACGCGATCTCGGGCAGTACCGAGGCGCCGAAATCGTGCACGAAGCGTTCTTGATCACGGTGGACGTTGTGCAGGTACGGCTCGTCGAAGCCGAACTCGACGTACTCGGCGAGCCAGGTGGCATGGCGGGACGGGTCCGCGGAGACGTTCACGGGGCCGAGCAGATCGTCG
>SKTG01000157.1 GCA_007118045.1 Nitriliruptoraceae bacterium | reverse complement strand
CTCACCTCCCCGCTGGTGCGCAAGCTGCTCCGCGAGGCGGGCCTGAGCCCCGACCAGGTCCGGGGCACCGGTCCGGGTGGTCGCATCACGCGTGAGGACGCCGACCGGGCGATCGAGAGCGGTGGTGAGGGCGACGCAGCCGAGGGCGAAGCCGCGGCGTCGGGTGACGAAGCGGCGGCGGCCAAGGAGGCACCCGCTGCGGCGAGCAGCGGCGGGCAGCCCACCCCGCCCCCGGCGGTCGTGCAGATCCCCTCGGAACGCGAACGGCCCCCGGCGTCCCCCACGCAGGTGGACTTCGGCGGCGAGCGCGCCGTCACCCAGGACCTCAGCCGGGTCCGCAAGGCCATCGCCCGTTCGATGATGGACTCGTTGCAGACGACGGCCCAGTTGACCGCCGGCGTCGAGATCGACCTGACCAACATCATGAACCTGCGGGCGGCCAAGAAGGACGCGTTCAAGGCCAAGGAGGGCGCAAGCCTCTCGCCGCTGCCGCTGATCTCGCGTGCGGTGTGCATGGTCATCCCCCGCCACCCGGTGATCAACTCCTCGATGGACATGGAAGCCGGGACGGTCACCTTCCACCGCAACGTCAACCTCGGCATGGCCGTCGACACGGACCGCGGACTGCTCGTCCCCAACATCAAGGATGCGCAGGACCTGACGGTCCCCGGCATCGCCCGCCGGATCGGGGACCTGGCGAAGCGCACCCGTACCAAGAAGCTCCAGCCGGACGAGATCTCCGGCGGGACCTTCACGATCACCAACACGGGTTCGGTCGGGACGCTGTTCGACACCCCGATCCTCAACCCACCGGAGGTCGCGATCCTGGCGACCTGCGCCGTCGAGAAGCGACCGATCGTGGTCTCGGACGCCCACGGCGACTCCATCGCCATCCGGTGGATGAGCTACTTCTGCCTCTCCTACGACCACCGCATGGTCGACGGGGCGGACGCGGCCCGGTTCCTCCAGGATCTCAAGTACGTCCTCGAGACCCACGACTTCAGCACGGAGCTCGGCGTCTGACGACCTCGCCGCGACCGACCTCCGACCCGGCCCGACTGCGAGCCGACCGGGACGGCCCCATCGCGGTCGTCCGGCCCGGCGTCGTCGACTACCTCGACGCCTGGGAACTGCAACGCCAGGTCGTGACCCGACGTCAACAGGACGTCGGGTCCGATGTGCTGTTCCTGCTCGAACACCCCAGGGTCTACACGCTGGGCAAGCGCACGGACCGCTCCCACCTGCTCTGGGACGACAGCGCCCGCGCCGCACGGGGCATCGAGCTCGTGCAGGTCGACCGCGGTGGCGACGTCACCTACCACGGCCCCGGCCAGCTCGTCGGCTACCCGATCCTGCGGCTGAGCTCCGTGCGCCGCGTCGTCGACTACGTCCGCGCGCTCGAGGAGGTGCTGATCCGTGCCCTGGCCACCTTCGGCGTCGCCGGCGACCGCGTCGAGGGTTTCACCGGCGTGTGGGTCGGTGACGAGAAGGTGGCGGCGATCGGGGTACGCGTGGCCAGCAAGGGCGTGACCTCCCACGGCTTCGCCCTGAACGTCACCACGGATCTCAGCGACTACGACGGCATCGTCCCCTGCGGTATCGCCGACCGCGGCGTCTGTTCGTTGGCGAGCCTCGGCGTGGCCACCACCGTCGACGCCGTCGCCGACGCGGTCGAGCAGGCGGCCGGCGAGGTGTTCGCCGGTACGCTCGAAACGGCGACGCTCGACGGTCTCGACCTCGGGGTCGCCCCTCGATCCAAGGCAGCGATGTGACCCAGCGCACCGACCGTGAGCCGGTGATCCCCGCCGGCGCTCGTACCCTCGACGTGGTGACGAGTCCCCCGAACGGCACGGGCGACCGGGACCGGCGCCGGCGTGCCGGGGTGGTTCGCAGGAGCGTGGACACCTCGCTCCCAGGCGGCCGCAAGCCCGACTGGTTGAAGGTCAAGGCCAGCTTCGGTGACAACTTCAAGGACGTCACCAAGCTCATGGAGGGCCTCGAGCTCAACACCGTGTGCGCGCAGGCGGCCTGCCCCAACATCTACGAGTGTTGGGAGATGCGCGAAGCCACGTTCCTGATCGGCGGCGAGGACTGCACCCGGCGGTGTGGCTTCTGTCAGATCAAGACCGGCAAGCCGAAGGGCTACGACGTCGACGAGCCACGCCGCGTGGCGGAGGCGGTCGAGCACCTCGGCTTGCGGTTCGCGGTGATCACGATGGTCGCCCGCGACGACCTCGACGACCAGGGAGCCTGGCTCGTCGCCGAGTCGATCCGGCAGATCCGCGCCCGGACACCTGACGTCGGCATCGAGGTACTCCCCTCCGACTTCGGATACGGCCACGACCCCGCGCAGGGCCGTCTCGCTCTGGAACAGGTCGTGGGTGCCGAACCCGACGTCTTCGCGTTCAACCTGGAGACCACGCGCCGGCTGTTCCCGACCATCCGCCCGTCGTTCGACTACGACCGCGGTCTCGAGTTCCTCACCCTCGCCCGTGGCCGCTTCCCGCGGACGACCGCGGTCAAGTCGAACCTCATCGTCGGCATGGGTGAGACCGACGACGAGGTGTTCGAGTGCATGCGCGACCTGCGGGCAGCCGGTGTCGACAACCTCACCATCGGCCAGTACCTCCAGCCCTCCGACCAGCACCTGCACCTCGACCGTTACGTCACGCCCGAGACCTTCGAGCGCTTCCGCACCTACGGTGAGGTCGAGCTCGGCTTCTCGCACGTCGAGTCCGGGCCGATGGTGCGCTCGAGCTACCACGCCGGTCAGCAGGCGATGGATGCGAAGGCGTGGGAGCCCTCCCCGGGCCAACCGGGCGGCGGCCCCTGCTGAACGCGGGAGCGGGCCGTGGAGATCCTCAAGAGCCGGGTGCTGCTCACCCCTCGGGATCTCGACGCGTCCCTGGACTTCTACGAGGATCGACTCGGGCTGACCCGCTCACGCGAGTTCGGTCGACCACCCCATCGTGGCATCGTGCTCTTCCTCGGTGGCGGCGAACTCGAGCTGCACGAGGCCGGAGGACCCGACCCCGAACGACCCGCGCCGCACGGCGTCCGTCTCTGGGCGCAGGTCCCCGACGTGGACGCCGCCTGTGCGGCGTTGGCGCGGAGCGGGGTGACGATCCGGGAGGGTCCCGAACAGCAGCCATGGGGCCTGATCGAGGCCCTCGTCCACGATCCCGATGGGCTCCCGCTGATCCTGGTGGAGGTCCCGGCCGATCACCCGCTACGGCGCGACACCCGCTGAAGGCACGGCCCGCTGACGGGGCTGTGCCCGCTCGAGGCGCGTCATCCCCTGAGGGCGGCTTCCGGTTCAGCCATGCCCGTTCCCACCGGTGGTGGCCGCCCACGTGTTCCTCCCATGCATGTCACACCCTCCCGCGATACTGGGGTCATGCTCACACGGATCCCCCACACCGCCACCACCGCGCTCGAGGACGCTCCGGTCGGGCACCCGGTCCACGCGCTCGACGTCACCGATGGCACCGACCCGAACGGCACCGACGCGGGCCTTCGCGCGTCGGGCCGCCGCGACGACGAGATCGGGCGCCGGCCCCCGGAAGGCCCGCAGACGGCAGCGTCCAGCACCGCCGAGCGCCAGGCCGGGACAGCGGCCGATGGTGAGCTCGGTGGGCTGGTGGCGACGCTGCGGGAGATGGACCGGCTCGCGGCGCGCGCCGTCGAGCAGGCGGGTCAGCTGGACGGGAACCGGGTGGTCGCTGAGGAGGGCATGGCGGTCGAGACGGCCCTGCGCCTGTACAGCGGCGCCACCCGCACCGACCTGTCCACGTTGCTGACCGCCGGTGACATCCTCGCCGACATGCCGGCCGCGACGTCGCTGTTCCGCAGCGGCGTGCTCTCCTGGGGGCACGTTCGCGCGCTGACCACCGGCGTCCGCGGGCTCGGCCGCACCACCCGCGAGGCGCTGGACGCTCACCTGGATGAGCACGCCGAACGGCTGGCCGCCCTGGACAGCGACGGCAGGCTGGGCGCCATCGACGACGCACTGGCCCATGTCGAGCCCATGCGGCGGGCGGAGGAACGCGCGGCGAAGGAAGCCAGCGGACGACGGCTGATCGTCAGCCCCCGCCTGGACGGTTCCGGCACCTTGTTCTCCGATCTGGACCCGGAGGGTTTCGCCGCCGTCACGGGTCGGCTCGAGGCCGAGGCCGACACCCCGCGGGCGACACCGTCGCCGGGCGACGACGGGCACGACCTCCCGAGCAACGCGCGCGAGCCGAAACCCAACCGCGCCCAAGCCCTGGCCGATGCCCTCGTCCGCCTCTGCGAGCGACGCTCGAGCTCGGACGGATCGGCACCCGTCCGTCTCTCGGTCACCCTGGACGTGGACCGGTTGACCGACACGTTCGCCGGCACGCTGCGCCCCGCCATCGCGGCCCGGCCGCCCCGGCTCGTCCGCCGCACCCTGGATCGCTTCGCGTGCGACGCCGCCTACGACCTCGTCGTTCGACGCGGCAACGAGATCGTCGCCGCGCAGCGTCGGTCGCCGGAGCTCACGGCTGCGACCCGGCGGGCCGTCGCCTCGCGTGACGGAGGGTGCCGCTTCCCCGGTTGCCGGGCACCGGTCACGTGGTGCGACGTTCACCACGTCTCACCACGCGCCACGGGTGACGACCACGCGCTCGAGAACCTCGTCCTGCTGTGTCGACGCCACCACACGACCGTGCACCAGCGGGGCTGGGACCAGCGGTTGCGAGCGGACGGCACGTATCACCTGATGCGACGCGGACGGCGGTGGACGACGCTCCCCCGCCGCGACCGGGAGATCCCGCCGCCTGACCCACCCGATCGGGCCGCCGGGGCCGACCCCGACCCGGGCGGCTGAGGGCGACACCCCTCGGGCATCTCTTCGCATCCGAGGCCGGAACCACGACGCGAGGCCCGGCACCGCGATGCGGGACCGGCAGCGTCATGAGAAGCCGGCACCGCGATGCGAGGCGGGCACCGCGATGTTCCCGGCCGGCCGAGCGCGACCCTCCCCGGCCTCTGCGGCCACCCGAGCGCGATCAGTCCTCCTCGGGATCGGGCTGACCACCGACCTCCTCGGGCTCGTCGGGCAGCATGTCCGCCATCTCGTCGCGCACCCCCGTATCACCCCGCTTGGAGGCCACGACGGCCCGGCGCTTGGTGTCCTCGTCCGGCTTGGGCGCCTCGAACGGCGCGGCCTCGGCATCACCGAGCGCGACCGGTGCCTCCGTCCGCAACCAGACCGTGCGCTGAGGGAACGGGATCTCCACGCCGGCCGCGTCGAACGCGTTCTTGATGCGTCGACGCAGCTCCCGTGACACGGCCCACTGCTTGGCGGGCTGGGTCTTGATGAGCAGGCGGATGTCCACGGAGTCGGTGCCGAGGCGCTCGACGCCCAGGATCTCCGGTACGTCGAGGAACACGTTCTCGTAGTCCGGCTCACTCGACATCTCGACCGCGACGCGCTCGATGACGTCCGCCGCGGCGTCGACGTCGGCGCCGTACGCCACGCCGATGTCGAGCATCGCCCGCGCGAACTCCTGGCTCATGTTCCCGACGCGCCTGATCTCGCCGTTGGGGATGTGCCACAACGTGCCGTCGATGTCACGCACCCGGGTCGACCGCAGCGAGATGCCCTCCACCACGCCGGCGGCCTCGCCCGCGTCGATGATGTCACCGACCCCGAACTGGTCCTCGATGAGCATGAAGACCCCGGACAGGAAGTCCTTGACCAGGTCCTGCGCACCGAAGCCCAGGGCGACGCCGACGATGCCGGCACCGGCGATGAGCGGCCCCAGCTGGATGCCCAACTGCCCGAGCGCCATGGTGACCACGATGACCCAGATGACCGTGGTCGCCACGCTGCGAGCCAGCGCACCCAGGGCGTCGGCGCGTTGAGCCCGACGCATCTGCTCGGCGGCCGTCGGTCGCTTCCCGCCGGCGACCTTCGTCTTGAGCCGTCGCCCGACGCCGTCGTCGGACTTCATGCGCTCAGCCGTGCGGGAGATCCCCCGGCGGGCGATCCCGGTCGCGACCAGCCCGAGGAACAGGATGAACACGATCATCAGCCCGGGCGAGACCAGGTTCTCCACCAGGAACTCGAGATCCTCCGGCACGACGCGGTTGATCAGGTCGGCCAGGCCTTGCTCGGCGTCCTGGAGGCGCGGTTCGAGTCCGTCGTTCTCCTCCTGCGCCAACGTGGACGAGGGGGTCACGGGTGGGGACGAGGGCAGGTGCACGGCGACATCTCGCGTCGGGTTCGGGACGGCGCAGGCAGGCTAACGCCGGCGCCCGAGACGGACCCGGGGTGCCCCGAGCGCTCGGCCGGTGCCTGTCGCGCCTGTCGCTGTGCCCGAGCTTCCGTGCTGACGGCCGGGTCGCGTAACGTGCCCGTAACAACCGAGCAAAGGCCGCTACATCGAACGCTCCTAGGTTCTGCTCCGCAGGACCGACCGAGCGTGGCCCATGCCACGTACCCGGCCGGGCGAGGCGTCCCGCCGAGCCCAACCGCGGCCCGACGGCTGCGGCGCACCTCGGTGCCCTGTCGCGCGTCCGTCGGACCACGTCGGTGCCGGGCGCCTCGCCCACCTGCACGTCAGGAGCCGGACGCGGCGACGTTCACGGGCTCATCCGACCACCCCGCATCACCTACAAGGAGCGAGAAGTTGGGCAGCTCACCACAGACCACGCAAGACGTCCTGTCCCGCATCGAGTCAGAGGGTTTCGAGTTCGTCGACTTCCGGTTCGTCGACCTCCCGGGGCTGGTCCAGCATTTCACCGTCCCCGTGTCCTCCATCGCCCAGGAGGTGTTCGACGCGGGCCTGTACTTCGACGGATCATCCGTCCGAGGCTTCCAGGGCATCCAGGAGTCGGACATGCTCCTGATCCCGGACACCTCGACGGCCCAAGAGGACATGTTCCGGGACCGCAAGACCCTGATGGTCTACTGCCACGTCCACGACGCCATCACCGGCGAGGCCTACTCCCGGGACCCGCGCAACGTCGTGCGCAAGGCGGAGGCCTACCTGAAGTCCACGGGCATCGCCGACACGGTGTTCATGGGCCCGGAGGCCGAGTTCTTCGTCTTCGACTCGATCCGTTTCTCCGGCGACCCCCACGAATCCTTCTACTCGATCGATTCGATCGAGGGCCCGTGGAACACCGGCAAGGAGGAGGCCGGCGGCAACCTCGGCTACAAGCCACGCCAGAAGCAGGGCTACTTCCCTGCGCCACCGATGGACCACTTCGCCGATCTGCGAGCCGAGATGTCGGTCAACCTCGAGAGGGCCGACATCCAGGTCGAGTTGCAGCACCACGAGGTGGGAGCCGGTGGCCAGGCGGAGATCAACATCCGCTTCGACACGCTGGCAGCCATGGCTGACAAGCTGATGACCTTCAAGTACATCATCAAGAACACCGCCTGGCACGCCGGGAAATCGGCCACGTTCATGCCCAAGCCGATCTTCGGTGACAACGGCTCGGGCATGCACACCCACCAGTCGCTGTGGAAGGACGGCGAGCCCCTGTTCTACGACGAGGCGGGCTACGGCCAGTTGTCGGACATGGCCCGCTGGTACATCGGCGGCGTCCTCAGTCACGCGGCGTCCG
>SKTG01000102.1 GCA_007118045.1 Nitriliruptoraceae bacterium | reverse complement strand
CCCTCCGGTCGGTGGAGCCCATCCTGGTCATCGTGAGCCGGCACATGGTCGCTTCACCGGGCCTGTCTCCGCCGACCGGGCGCCGCTGCGCGCCGCCTAGGACCTGGGTCCTACGTCCGCGCGTGCGACGCACATGGGGGAGCAAACACGCGTCGCATAACGTTCACTACGTAGCGACGGCCCGCCCCTGGCCGTCAGGTGCGCCAGCATGTCCGACGCCCCATCGGACGGCGTGCCGGTGAGTGGATCCGCCCCCATGGATCCCCTCACCCGCCGGTAGACGCCGTGCCCCGCGCGTCCCGGCTTCGCGGCCCCCCGGCAACGCCGGGGGGCCGCACTCGTTCGCCTCCGACCCGCCCACGAGTTCGCCTCGGAACCGCCCACGAGCGCTCGTCCTCGGAGCTGCTCACGAACGTTCGTCCTCGGGCCGTCGGGAGGGGTGCCGAGGAGCCGTGCAGCAGGCGCGGCCACCCACCACCTCGAGGCACCACCCGGGGTCACGACTGCCGGACATCGCCGCGGGGTACCACCGCGGGGACGAGCGCTTCAGCGGTCGAGGAGCCCGATCATCAGCTCCGCCGCTTCCGAGGGGTTCATGGCCACCGAGATGCCGTAGCTCTCCAGGATCTCCTTCTTCTCCGCGGCCGACTCCCCGCCCTCACCGCCTTCCTTGACGATCGCGCCGGCGTGGCCCATCTGCTTGCCCTCGGGCGCCTCGAAGCCGGCGATGTAGCCCACCACGGGCGTGTCCGGGATGTTGTCGCGGATCCAGGCGCCGGCCAGCTGCTCCTCGGAGCCACCGATCTCACCGACGAACGCGATCGCGTGCGTGTCGGGATCCTCGGCGAACGCCTGGATGACCTCCTGGAACTGCGTGCCGATGACCGGGTCGCCACCGATCCCGACGCACGTCGAGATACCGATGCCGGCCTGCGCCAGCTCGTGCATGATCTGGTAGGTCAGGGTCCCGGACCGTGAGACGAGACCGACGTTGCCCGGCATGGTCGTCGCCGCGGGGATGATGCCCACGTTGGCCTTGCCGGGGCTGATCACGCCGGGGCAGTTCGGCCCGATCAGACGGACGCCTCCGCGCCGCACGACCGTGTCGTAGACCTCGGTCATGTCGTGGACCGGCACGTTCTCCGTGATCACGACGATGGTCCCGATGCCGGCCTCGTAGGCCTCGAGGATCGCACCCTTGGTGAACGGCGCGGGCACCATCACCATCGAGGTGTTCGCCCCGGCCTCCTCCACCGCCTCCCGGACGGTGGCGTAGACGGGGACGCCCAGCTCCTCCCAGGTCGTCCCGCCCTTCTTCGGGTGCGTCCCCGCCACGACGTGCGTGCCGTAGTCGAGGTTGCGCTTGGCGTGGAAGGTGCCCTGGGAGCCGATGCCCTGGACCACGACCTTCGTGCTCTCGTCGATCAGGATGCTCATGGTTGCTCCTCGTCCCGCGTGACGGCCGGCTCGTGGGCCGGGCCGGTGACGCGGCGTGCTCGGCGGTGTCGTCGGGGGTCGGGGTGAGCGGTCAGGCCTCGGCGGCGAAGCGGACGGCCGTGGCCGCCGCCTCCTGCATCGTCGAGGCGGGGACCACGGAGGGCAGGGCCGCCTCCTCGAGGAGCTGGCGGCCCTCCTCCGCGTTGGTGCCGTCGAGGCGGACGACGAGCTTCTGCGGGAAGTCGCCGAGCCGCTTGGTTGCCTCGATGACGCCGTTGGCGACCTCCTCACCCCGGGTGATACCGCCGAAGATGTTGATGAACACGCTCTTGACCGCCGGATCCTTCAGCACCAGACCCAACGACTGCGCCATGGCGTCGGCCGACGCGCCGCCCCCGACGTCGAGGAAGTTGGCTGCCCGACCGCCGTTCTGTGCGACGACGTCGAGCGTGGCCATGACCAGCCCGGCCCCGTTACCGAGCACGCCGACCTCACCCTCGAGCTTGACGTACTGGATGCCCTTCTCCTGCGCCTCGGCCTCGAGCGGGTCGTTGGCCTGGAGGCCTTCCAGCTGCCACTCGGCGTAGTCGTCGTGGCGGAACGCGGCGGCGTTGTCCAACGACACCTTGCTGTCGAGCGCGACGACCCGGTCGTCCTCGGTGCGGATCAGCGGGTTGATCTCGAGGAGCGTCGCGTCCTCGGCCCGGTACGCGGCGAAGAGCTGGACCAGCAGCTCGGTGGCCTCGTCGACGATCTCGGCCGGCAGCTTCGCGGCCGTGACGATCTCGCGGGCGGCCCCGTCCGAGAGCCCGTCCGCCGTCTCCTCCGGTGTGAAGCTGACCTTGACGACCGCGTCCGGGTTCGTGCGGTTGACCTCCTCGATGTCGACCCCGCCCTCGCGCGAGCAGATGACGAGGTGTCCCTTGTTGACCCGGTCGTGCATCACGGAGAGGTAGTACTCCTCCGCGATGGTCGACGCCGGTTCCACGTAGACGATGTGGACCATGTGCCCCTTGATGTCGAGACCGAGGATCGAGCTCGCGTACTCACGGGCCTCGTCGACCGTCGACGCGAGCTTCACCCCGCCCGCCTTGCCACGCCCCCCGGTCTTGACCTGCGCCTTGATCACCACGGCGGAGGCGCCGGCGCCGAGGTGCTGCTCGGCGGCCTCGACGATCTCCTGCTGGGTGCGACAGACGCTGCCGGCGGCCGGGACCGCGACGCCGTTGCGGGCGAAGAGTTGCTTGCCCTGGAACTCGACCAGGTCCATCGGGACTCCTGTGCTTCGTTGGGCGGGTGGTGATCGTCAAGCGTGCGCCCGAGCGGTGTCGGGGTGCCGGACCGGAACCGGTGGACGGGCGTGTGATCCGAACGATGCGAGACGCACGATGGTCGCTCGCGCTGGCTCAGACGCGTTCGGGCACGTTGGCTTCGACCCAGTCGGTGATCGCCTTCATCGGCGTGCCGGGGGTGAACACCGCCGACACGCCTTGCTCGTGGAGTGCGGGGATGTCGTCGTCGGGGATGATCCCACCCCCGAAGACGATGACGTCGTCGGCGCCCTGTTCTCGCAGCAGCTCGACGACCTTGGGGAAGAGGGTCATGTGCGCGCCGGAGTGGATGGACAGGCCGATCGCCTGGGCGTCCTCCTGCAGCGCGGCGGCCACGATCTGCTGCGGCGTCTGGTGCAGGCCCGTGTAGACGACCTCCATCCCGGCGTCGCGCAGGGCACGAGCCACCACCTTGGCGCCCCGGTCGTGACCGTCGAGGCCTGGCTTGGCTACCACCACGCGGATCGCCATACGACCGTCCTCTCCTGCGCCGGTGACGCTGTCGGAGGATAGTGGTGCCGCGCGGAGGGCCGCCATCCGAAGCCAGCGGGGCGGCGCGCCCCTCGGGCGCGGGAGGACCCGCCGCGCCGCCGGGTACCGTCGGGCCCCATGAGCGATCCGCGCCGCCCCGAGGACCCCTCCCTCGCGCCCGCTCCCTCCGAACCGGCCGGAGCGCGGGACGAGCCGACGCGACAGCGCACCGCGAACGGAGCCGATCCGGACGAACTCGCCTTCGGCCCCTCCGGCTACCTGCCCGAACGCGCCTCGAAGCGGGCCCGCAAGATCGTGCTGCGATCACCGCTCGGCGCCCAGTGGATCGTGGCGTCGCTGGTGGCCGGTCTCGTCGTCCTCATCGCCGGCGTGCTCCTGCTGTCGCGTGGCGACGCGCCGCCCCCGGATCCGTGGGTACCCGTCGGGCCGGTGGGCGCGGTCGGGGACGCCAGCCATCACGGTGACCTGGACGCTCTGCTGGTGGCGGCTGGCGGTCGGGTGCGCGCCTTCGCCGATGCCACGGGGGTGTCGTACTGCCCGCAGAGCCGCCGCCTCGAGGCCGACGACGGACGGGTGTGGAGCCTCACGGGCCGCGGCTTCGACGACGCCGCGTCGCTGGACGAATACCCCACACGCATCCACGAGGACACGGTCTACGTCGACCCGACCGAGCGGCGGCCCGGGCCGAGTCCCACCTCGGACGCGGCGGAGCCGGCGTGCTGAACCCGGCCCCGGTCAGGCGGCGTCGGTGACCTCACCGGTCGTCGCCAGCTCCTCCAGCCGCGCCAGGGTCGCTTCCATCCCGGCGAGGTTGCGGCGGGGGAACCTGGCGAGTTCCAGCGCCAGTTTCGCCCGGGCTCCTGACCAGTCGAAGGTCTCGGTCACCTCCGTGCCACCCTCCACGGGGACGAACTCGTAGCGCCACCGGTGCCCGTTGAAGTGACGCCAGGCGATCCGTCGACCTTCCTCGAACTCGACGACGGTGTTGGTGATGCGGTAGCTCGTGCCCTGGTTCATCGCCATCCCGAACGTCTCGCCGAGCGACAGCCGCTCGGGCACCTGCCCGCGCACGCTGGTCACCGTCCCCGAGCCGTCGATGACCGGATGCACTGATGGGTCGGCGACCAGGTCGAACAGATACTGGTGATCGGCGGCGATGACCCGCGTCGTGGACACGGAACGTCGTCTGGGCATGATCGAGGATCTCCTGTCGGTGAGCAGCGTCACCGGAGCGGGCGGGGGGTCGGGGCGGGGCCGGGGTGGTCGGGCCGGGGCCGGGGTGGTCGGGGTCGAACCCCTCGTTCACGTTCGTCGCCGGGAGGCCGACGGACGCCGCCTCCATCAGCTCAGCCGCGGAAGCCCTCCCAGAGCAGGAGGACACCGAAGAGCAGGAACGCGCCGGCGGCGGCCAGGCGCAGGACGCGCGGGGGGAGCCGTCTGCCAGCGAGGGTGGCCACCCCCACCGCGAGGCCGCTGGCCGCGGTCATCCCGAGCGACGCCCCGATCCAGGTGGGGATCGCCGCCTGCGTGCTGGCCAGCGCTGCCGTCGCCAGCATCGTCTTGTCGCCGAACTCGGCGACCAGGAAGGCCAGCGTGACCCCGAGCAGGACCGAACCGCCGCGCAACGTGGTGGCCTCGTCCTCCTCGTCGTCGCCGCCACGCAAGGTCCACAACCCGAACGCGAGGAACAACACCCCACCTCCCAGCGCGAGCACACGCTGCGGCAGCGCGGTGCCGAGCGCCGCGCCGAGGGCGGTCGCCAACCCGAGCATCACCAAGGCGGCGATCGCGATCCCACCGATGACCGGCCAGGGCCGGTACCGCGCGGCGAACGCGACGGCGAGCACCATCGACTTGTCCCCGAGTTCGGCCAGGAAGACCAGGCCGAACGCACCGAGTCCAGCTTCCACCCCTGCGCCTCCACGACGGTGTGGTGCCCGGGGTCGGCCGGGCGGGACGGGCCCGCGAATCAGGTCTTGACCAGCGGGGCGTAGGCGAGCACGAGGTGCTTGCGACCGTGCTCCTCGAAGTCGACCGTCGCCTCGGAACGCTCGCCCTCGCCACTGAGCTCGGCGATGGTTCCGGCGCCGAACTTGGTGTGCATCACGCGGTCTCCTCGGTGGAACTCCGTGCCTCCGAGCTCCAACACCTCGCGATCCCGGGTGCGTTTGGCGGCCGAGCTGCGTGGGGTCGCGCCACGCTCCTCGATGAGCTCGGCCGGCAACTGGTCGAGGAAGCGTGACGGTGGGTTGTGGTTCGTGCCGCCCCACAGGGTGCGGTGATCCGCGTGGGCGAGGTAGAGACGGTCCTGGGCACGCGTCATGCCCACGTACGCGAGCCTGCGTTCCTCGTCGAGCTGGTTCGGATCCGACAACGAGCGCACGTGCGGGAACACCCCGTCCTCCAGGCCGACCAGGAAGACGACCGGGAACTCCAGCCCCTTCGCGGTGTGCAGGGTCATGAGGGTCACGCTGCCCTCGGTTCCGGCGCCGTCGGGCTCCCCGGCCCCGTCGTCACGCGCCAGCTGATCCTGGTCGCTGACCAGCGTCACCGACTCCAGGAAGGCCGCCAGGCCATCCTCGCCCACCGCGCCGCCCCCGCGTTCCTGCACCTCCTGAGCGACGGACTTGAGCTCGCGCAGGTTCTCCATCCGGCTCTCGGCTTCCACGGTCCGCTCGGCTTCGAGCTCGGCCAGGTAGCCGGTCCGGTCCCAGATGCGTTCGATCAGATCGCTGGTCGGCAGGTCGTGCTGCAGTTCGGTGCGCAGCTGATCGAGCAGGTCGACGAACGAACCGACGGCACCGACGGCACGCGCTGCGAGACCCTGGACGTGGTCCGCCTGTCGGGCGGCCGCGAGGAACCCGATGCCCTCACGACGAGCGTGCCAGTCGATCGCCTCCACGGTCCGGTCGCCGATGCCCCGACGCGGGGTGTTGACGATCCGGCGGGCCGAGACGTCGTCGTCGGGGTTGAGGAGCAGTCGCGCGTAGGCCAGGACGTCCTTGACCTCCTTGCGCTCGTAGAAGCGCACCCCACCGATCACGCGGTAGGGCAGACCGACGCGCAGGAAGACGTCCTCGAGCACGCGCGACTGCGCGTTCGTGCGGTAGAAGACCGCGACGTCGTCGAACGAGACGCCGGAGGTCCGCAGCTTCTCGCACTCCTCGGCGACGAACGCCGCCTCGTCGTGCTCGTCGTCGGCGTGGTAGCGCACGACCAGCTCGCCAGGCCCACGGTCGGTCCACAGCTCCGCGCGACGTTGAACGGCTCCCGCCGCGATGACGCCGTTCGCGGCGTCGAGGATCGTCTGGGTCGAGCGGTAGTTGCGGTCGAGCGTGATGACGGCGGCGTCGGGGTGGTCGGTCTCGAAGTCGAGGATGTTGCGGATCGTGGCTCCCCGGAAGCCGTAGATGCCCTGTTGGGGATCACCCACGACCATGACGTTGCGCTCGCCGCCCGAGAGCAGGTCCACGAGGTGGTACTGCGCCCGGTTCGTGTCCTGGTACTCGTCGACCATCAGGTGGGTGAACCGCCGCTGGTAGTGCTCGCGGACCGGGTCGAACAGCTGCAGCACCTCGACGGTCTTGACGATCAGGTCGTCGAAGTCCAGCGCGTTGGCCTGCTGCAGCCGCCCCTCGTACGCCTCGTAGACCTCCGCGATCTGGTCCTCCGGCCAACCCCCCACCCGGGAGCGGTAGGTCTCGAAGTCGATCAGCTCGTCCTTGGCGTTGCTGATCGCCGACTGGATCGCCCGGGGCGGCAGCCGCTTCTCGTCGACACCGGCCTGCTTCGCGAGCTGGGCGATCAGCCGGTTGGTGTCCTGCGCGTCGTAGATCGTGAAGCTGCTCCGGTACCCGAGCCGGGGGAGCTCGCGTCGCAGGATGCGCACGCAGGCCTTGTGGAAGGTGGTCACCCACATGCGCTCCCCGAGCCGCTGCCCGAGCAGCCCACCGACGCGGTCCGCCATCTCCCCGGCCGCCTTGTTCGTGAACGTGATCGCCAGGACGGCGAAGGGATCGACGTCGTGGTCGCGGACCAGGTGCGCGATGCGGTGGGTGAGCACGCGGGTCTTGCCCGAACCGGCCCCGGCCACGACCAGGACGGGCCCCGCGACGGTGGTGACGGCGTCGCGCTGCGTCGGGTTCAGTCCCTCGAGCAGGGGGGAGTCGGTCGTCACGGGGAGGGATCCTCGCTGGCAACGGACGCCGTGCCCCGGGGCCATCTGATGGCCCCTCGTGGGCGAGCGGGTCACGGCATGTCGTCACGTGGTGGCACGTGGTGGCGTACGGGGCGGGAGCCGTTCGCCGCTCGGTTCTGCGCGCCGAGCGGGCGACGCGGCTCCCAGCCGAGGGTAGTGCTGCCCCGT
>SKTG01000426.1 GCA_007118045.1 Nitriliruptoraceae bacterium | reverse complement strand
CCCCGACAGCAGCAGGACCACCGCCAGGGCGGCCGCCGGTGCCAGCGCCGCGGCGACGCGGGCCCCCGGCGAGCGCAGGCCCGCCCGGAGCAGTGCCCTCACCAGGGCGACCGTGAGCACGGTCGCCAGTACCGCCCGGATCGCGACGGATTCGAGCGGTACGGAGAGCAGGACACCGAGGTCCACCGAGTTCAGCGCTCCTCGATGCGGCGACGGGAGACCGCGGCACGGAGCTCGTCCAGGGTGACGTCGTCGACGTCCTCGACGACGTCGGCCAGGTAGGCCGCCGCCGGCTCCGGGTACCGGTCGAGCAGCCACGACAACACGTCCTCGACCGTGTGTCGGGCGTAGTGCTCCCGGCTGACGGCCGGGCGGTAGCGGTGGGCGAGGCCCGCCGTGTCGCGCGCCAGCAAGCCCTTGCTCGCCAGTCGGGTCATCGTGGTCATCACCGTGGTGTAGGCGATCACGCGGGTGCTCGCGAGCTCTCCGTGCACCTCACGGACCGTGGTGTCACCGAGCCGCCACACGACGTCCATGACGTCCTGTTCGAGCGGCCCGAGCAGTGCTTCGATCGGGTCGTTGCGTCTGGCCACCTCATCCTCGTTCCTGCGGACCTCTCCCGCGCTGCCCGCGGGCCCTCTCCCGCGGCTGGCCACGAGCCTACTGCGGCCACGCCGCGCGTGACCCGGAGTGACCATGTCACTGCGGGCACCTGCGCGGTGGTACAGCTGGGGGGGCGTCGAGAGCACGGCGATATCCTGCCACGGTGCGCGCCACATCCTCCGCATCTCGCGCGCGTCGGAGCCGCTCGATGGCCGCCTCTCCCCGGCACCAGCACGACCCCGATCACGAGCCGCTCGTGCTGCACAGCTCGCTGCTCGGCCTGGGCGCCTCGATCGCGACGCCGGCGCTGCTCATCGCGCTGGGACTGAGCGGCGTCGGCGCCGGTCCCGACGCGGGTGCGATCCCCACGATCCTGCTCGTCGCCGGGGCGCTGCTCGGCGCGTACGCCGCCGTGAGCTTCCCCCGTCACGTGATCGTCTCCACCGCGGGCGTCACCCGGGTGTGCTGGGCGCGTCGCCACCACCTGCCCTGGACCGCCATCCGGGCGATCACCCGGGCGCCACGCAGCCGTGGCCGTGCCCGCCAGCAGCTGCGCGAGGCGCCGGGTGCGGAGCCGGACCAGCACGAGGTGACCACGGGCCTGCTCGCGCGCGGCCACGGCCGACGCAACTGGATGCTCACCGACCAGGTCGAGAGCCGGGCGCAGTACGACCGGCTGGCGACCGTGCTCGACGGGGTGCCGGAAACGACCCTGCGGGCACCGCGACCACCCGTCGACGCGACCCCCACCGACCTGTACCGGCGCCGCTCGTGAGCCGCGCTCGCGGCGACGGCCGAGAGCTCGCCGGAACGGCTCGTCTCCGTCGTGTCGTCCGGGTCGACCCGCGCGAGCTGGCTAGTCGCCGGGGCTGGTCGGGCGTACACCGTCCGCTCAGCGGACGCGGATCGGCGCGCGGAACGGAACCTCTCGCGAGTGCTGGTAATTTCCTACGGCGGTCGTAGTAGGCGGTCGAGTCGGAAGGCCGACCCGCGGAGGGTCGGGAGACGACGCACCGCTCGAGGTCGGGAGATCGGCCCCAGGAGACGATCGGAGCACGAGCCGTCGGAGACGGGTGCGACGCCCTGCCGCGTCGACAGCCCCCGATGGATCGTCGAGCCCCATCCGAGGATCAAAGGAGTGCAAGGTATGCGGTCACCCATGAGCCGGCGCTGGCGCTGGCCCCTGCTTCTCACCGCGTTCGCGCTCGTCGCGGCCGCGTGTGCCCCCGACGACGACGCCGACGTCGACGACGACGCGGACGACGTCGACACCGAGGTCGAGGACGACGACCCCGACGCGGACGCCGACCCCGACGCGGACGCCGACGACGAAGAGGCCGAGGAGGAGGACCCAGGCGAGGCCGTCGAGGGCGGCACCGTGCTGTTCGGTGACGAGCAGGAACCGACGATCCTCAACAGCTTCCTGATCGACGGGAACTCGCTCGTGACCTCCAAGGTGTCGAGCAACGTCTGGCCCGGCGCGTACACGATCCAGCCGGACTTCTCCCTCGAGCCGTCGGTGATCGACGGCGAGGCCGAGATCACCGAGGACCCCTTCTCGGTCACCTACACGATCCGGGACGAGGCGGAGTGGTCGGACGGGGAGCCCATCACCGTCGACGACATGATCTTCATGGTCGAGGAGATCTACGACGCGGACGCCGACCACGCCGATCAGATCACCACGCGCGAGGGCTACGAGCTGATCACCGACTGGGAGGCAGACGGCGACAAGACCATCACCTTCGAGTTCGAGGAGGCCTACGCCCCCTGGCAGCTGCTGTTCAGCGAGATCCTGCCCGAACACGTCATCGCGGGCGAGGACTTCGAGACCTTCCTCAACGACGAGTACCCGGACATCTCCGGTGGCCCGTTCCTGTTCGACGAGTGGGACCAGGGCACCCAGCTGCGGCTGGTCCGCAACGAGGACTACTGGGGCGAGGACGTCGCGCTCGACGAGATCGTGATGCGCTACGTGCCGGACACGACCACCCTGACCCAGCAGATGGTCGGGGGCGAGCTCGACATGTACGACCCACAGCCGCAGATCGAGCTGGTGGACCAGCTCGAGGGTGCGTCCGATCGCATCGATCACGAGATCGGTCTGGGCCCGGTGTGGGAGCACATCGACTTCAACACGCTCGTGGAGGGCCTCGACCAGCAGTACGTCCGCCAGGCCATCGCGCAGGGCATCAACCGACAGCAGATCGTCGACACCCTGATCACGCCGGTCGACCCGGACGCGGTCGTGCTCCAGAACCCGTTCTGGATGGCCAACGCCGAGCCGTACGAGGAGCACTTCGACCGGTGGGACCACGACCCCGAGGCGGCCCGCGAGCTGCTCGAGGACAACGGTTGCACCGAGGGCGACGACGGCATCTACGAGTGCGACGGGGTGCGCCTGTCCTTCCGTCTCGGCACCACGGGCGGCAACGAGCGGCGTGAGCTCGCTCAGCAGCTGATGCAGTCGGACCTCGCCGAGATCGGTGTCGAGATCGACATCGACAACGACGAGGGTGCGGCGTTCTTCGAGCGGCTCAACACCCCGGAGAACTGCGACGGTGTCTGCGACTACGACATCGCCCTGTTCGCCTGGGTCGGGTCCCCGAACCCGTTCGGCAACCTGAACATCTACGGGTGCGAGGACGGGGAACTGCGGCCGCAGAACTGGACCGCGTTCTGCGACGAGGAGCTCACCGACATCATGCTCGAGGCGAACGCCACCGTCGACGAGGACGAGAACGCCGATCTGTGGAACGAGGCGGCGGAGATGATGGCCGAGGGCGTGCCGATCGTGCCGCTGTTCCAGCAGCCGCAGGCGCTCGCCTGGGACAACACGCTCACCGGTCCGCAGCTCAACGCCACGAACCAGACCCAGTTCTGGAACTCGCAGGAGTGGGCCTACACCGAGTGATCGGGACCATGTGACCCGACCAGGGCACAGCAGGTAGCGTCACCAGCCGGTGCCCGTCCCCCAGGGGCGGGCACCGGCGCCACGTCGGATCTCGGTCGTGCCGGCCGGGAGGGAGCCCGCCCGTGTTGAGCTACGCGCTTCGTCGCCTCCTGATCACCATCCCCGTCGTGCTCCTCTCGACCTTCCTCGTGTTCGGCGCCGTGACGGCGTCCGGGGACCCGTTGCAGGACCTGCGGCAACAGCCCAACATCACGCAGGAACGCATCGACAACGTGCGCGAGACGCGCGGGCTCGACGACCCCTTCCCCGTGCAGTACTGGCGCTGGCTCGAGCAGGTCCCGACCAACGGTTTCGGCGAGTACATGATCTCGCCCCGCCAGATCCTGCCCGACCTGCAGCGGGTGATCGGCAACACGCTGCAGCTGGTGATCGCCGCCGAGGTGTTCGCCTTCATCACCGCCGTCGCGCTCGGGGTCGCCTCGGCCAAACGCCAGTACAGCATCTTCGACTACACGACGACCACGATCAGCTTCGTCGGCTTCGCCATGCCCACGTTCTGGTTCGCCCTGCTCCTCCAGGTCACGGTGGTCCAGATCTTCGAGCTGACGGGTGTGCGCATCCTGCCGTTGGCCAACCTGTCGTCGGCCAACCCGGGGACCGGACTGGCCTGGCTGTGGGACCGGGCGCTGCACCTGGTCTTACCCGTCATCACCCTCTCGATCGTGTCGATCGCGGCCTACAGCCGCTACATGCGCGCATCCATGCTCGAGGTCATCAACTCCGACTACGTGCGCACGGCCAGAGCGAAGGGGCTGTCCGAGGGCGTCATCACGCGCCGCCACGCGATGCGCAACGCGCTGATCCCCACGATCACGGTCGCCGCCCTGTCGTTCGGCGGTCTGCTGTCCGGCGCCATCGTCGTCGAGGTGGTGTTCGGGCTCGACGGCATGGGGCAGTACTTCCTCAACCAGCTCCAGCGCCGCGATCCCTACCCGATCGTGGCGTGGCTGAGCGTGGTCGCCGTGGTGGTCATGGTGTTCAACCTGGTCGCCGACCTGCTCTACGGCTACCTGGACCCGAGGATCCGCTATGACTGACCAGTCTCGCCCCACGGATCCCGCCCTGGGCCCCCAGTCGCCCTCGAACGGCGCGGACGAGGCCATCGACGGCTACTCGGACGGGACGGCCGTCAAGGCACGTAGCCAGTGGCAGATGTTCCGCACGAAGTTCTTCCGTCACAAGCTGGCGATGAGCAGCCTGCTCTACCTGATCATCGTGACGGTGGCGGCCTTCAACGCCGCGACCATCGCGCCGTACGCCTACGACGAGATCAACGTCGCGATGGCCTCCACGGGCCCGACCTTCGAGGAGTGGCACCTCTTCGGCACCGACCAGCTCGGGCGTGACTACTTCAGCCGCGTCATCTACGGCACGCGTACCTCGCTGCAGGTGGCTGCCGTCGTCGCGGTCGTCTCCACGGTCCTGGGCGTGGTCGTCGGCTCGATCGCGGGCTTCTACCGCGGTTGGGCCGACGCGCTGCTGATGCGCGTGACCGACATCGTGATCATCTTCCCGTTGCTGGCCGTGCTGCTGGTCGCCGCCGCGCTGTTCGGTCAGGGGCGCCCGATCCGCATCGGCATCATCGCCGCGCTGTTCCTGTGGCCCTCGCTGGCCAGGATCGTGCGAGGCGTCTTCCTCTCGATGCGGGAGAAGGAGTTCGTGCAGGCGGCCCGGGCGTGCGGCGCACGTGACCTGCGCATCATCGTGCGGCACATGCTCCCCAACACCGTCGGTCCCATCGTGGTCAACATGAGCCTCGTGCTGGGGCTCGCGATCATCCTGGAGGCGACCCTCGCCTTCCTCGGGCTCGGCGTGAACCCCCCGACGCCGGCCCTGGGCCGTCTGATCGACGAGGGGCGCAGCGCCATGCAGACCCAGTGGTGGCTGGTCGTGATGCCGGGCCTGGCGCTGGTCTCGATCGTCCTCGCGATCAACTTCGTCGGCGACGGCCTGCGCGACGCCCTCGACCCGACGCAGCAGGAGTCCTGATGGCCGTCGGTACCCACCGCGCACCCGATCCCCGAGGCAGCTCCCGATGAGCGATCCGCTGCTGTCGATCCGTGGCCTGGTCACGCAGTTCGACACGCCCGACGGCACCGTCCGCGCCGTGGACGGCGTCAGCTACGACGTCCATCCCGGGGAGACCGTCGGCGTCGTCGGCGAGTCCGGCTCCGGCAAGTCCGTGACCGTGATGACGGTGCTCGGGCTGGTGCCCCAGCCCCCCGGGCGGGTCGAGAGCGGTGAGATCCTGCTGGAGGGGCGCGACCTGCTCGAGCTCCCGATCGAGGAACTGCGCAAGATCCGCGGCAAGGACGTCGCGATGATCTTCCAGGACCCGATGACCTCGCTCAACCCCGTGCTGACCGTCGGTCTGCAGATCGCGGAGGCCGTGCAGACCCACGATCCCTCCATGAGCGACGATCAGGCGCGCGAGAAGGTCGTCGAGCTGCTCGAGCTCGTCGGTGTCCCCAACGCGAGCGACCGCTACGACCAGTACCCCCACGAGTACTCGGGCGGGATGCGCCAACGCGGCATGATCGCGATGGCCATGGCGAACCGGCCGAAGGTGCTGATCGCGGACGAGCCCACGACGGCGCTGGACGTCACGATCCAGGCCCAGGTCCTGGAGGTGCTCAAGACGGCCCAGGAGGAGACCAACGCGGGCACGATCCTGATCACCCACGACCTCGGTGTGATCGCGGAGATGGCCGACCGGGTCGTGGTCATGTACGCGGGCCGGGTGGTCGAGACCGGCACGGTCGAGGAGATCTTCCACACGCCGCGGCACCCCTACACCCTCGGCCTGCTCTCCAGCCTGCCGCGACCCGACGTCGACCTCGACCGGCTCGAGCCGATCCGCGGCCAACCGCCGAGCATGATCAGCCTGCCCAGTGGCTGCGCGTTCCACCCGCGCTGCAAGCTCGGGGAGGGCCGTGAACGCTGCCGCACGGAGACACCGCCGCTGTACGACCTCGGAGGCGGCGTCAGCTCGGCCTGCCACTTCCACGACGAGATGACCGACGAGGTCGCGCGGGTGGAGGAAGTCACCGGCGCGACGTTCGACGCGGAGGACGATGCGACGTGAGCGCCGATGCCTCCAGCCCCTCGGGCCACGAGGCCCGCACCGCGATCCACGAACGGGCACCGTTCGGGGAGGAGATCCTCCGGGTCGAGGGCCTGACCAAGCATTTCCCGTTGCGCGGTGGGCTGTTCAACCGCCGCTTCGGCGAGGTGCAGGCGGTCGACGGCGTCAGCTTCGACGTCAAGGCGGGTGAGACGGTCGGACTGGTCGGCGAGTCCGGCTGCGGCAAGTCCACCACCGGCCGCTGCATCGTGCGGCTGCTGGACCCGACGGACGGCCACATCTTCTTCAAGGGCAACGACCTCGCGGAACGATCCGCCCGCGAGATGCGGGCCATGCGACGCGAGGTCCAGATCGTCTTCCAGGACCCGTACGCGAGCCTCAACCCGCGTATCACCGTGAGCGAGATCATCGCCGAGCCGCTGCGCATCTACCGGCGCTACCGGGGCGAGCACGACGGTGCCGCACGGGTCAAGGAGCTGATGCGCCTCGTCGGGCTCAACCCGGAGCACGGCAACCGTTTCCCGCACGAGTTCAGCGGTGGGCAACGCCAACGGGTCGGGATCGCCCGGGCACTGGCGCTCGACCCCCAGCTGCTGGTGCTCGACGAGCCGGTCAGCGCGCTGGACGTCTCCATCCAGGCGCAGGTCATCAACCTGCTCGAGGACCTGCAGGACCAGCTCGGCCTCGCCTACCTGTTCATCGCCCACGACCTGTCGGTCGTGCGTCACCTGTGCGACCGGGTGGCCGTGATGTACCTCGGCAAGATCGTCGAGTTCGGGACCCGACGGGAGGTGTTCGAGAACCCGACGCATCCCTACACGCAGGCGCTGCTGTCGGCCGCACCGATCTCGGATCCCCGGGACCGGGGCAAGCGCGAACGCATCATGCTGGAGGGCGACGTTCCGAGCCCGTCCGACCCGCCGTCGGGCTGCCGCTTCCGGACCCGGTGCTGGAAGGCCGAGGAGATCTGCGCGACCGACGAGCCGCTGCTGATCGACGAGTTCGGGCACGGCCACCCGAGCGCCTGCCACTTCGCCGAACCACGGCAGGTGATCGGCTGACGCTGGCCGGCCGTAGCGGCGACCTCAGCGGCGGTGGCCGACGATCAGGGCGAAGTCCTCGGAGGACAGGCTTGCGCCCCCGACGAGCGCCCCGTCGATGTCGGCCTCGGCCATCAGCGCGCGGATGTTGCCGGGCTTGACGCTGCCGCCGTACTGGACACGCATGCCCGTGGCGGTGTCCTCGCCGTACAGCGAGCGGAGCTCAGCGCGGACCGCCGCGCACATCTCCTGCGCGTCGTCGGGCGTCGCGGTGCGGCCCGTGCCGATGGCCCACACCGGCTCGTACGCCACGACCAGCGCCTCCGGGTCCGACACGTCGATGCCCGCGAGGCTGCCACGCAGCTGCTCGGTGACGACCTCGACGGCCTGGCCGGCCTCGCGCTGCTCGAGGGACTCGCCCACGCAGACGATCGGTCGCAGACCGTGCCGCTGGATCGCGGCGGTCTTGGCGTTGACGACCTCGTCGGTCTCGCCGAAGAGCTCACGCCGCTCCGAGTGGCCCGCGAGGACGTAGGTCACGTCCAGCCGTTCGAGCATGGGCACCGAGATCTCACCGGTGAACGCGCCCTCGTCCTGATCGTAGCAGGTCTGCGCGCCCAGCTGCATCGGCAGCCGGTCGGACTGCAGGATCGTCTGCACCGACCGCAGGGACACGAAGGGCGGGCACAGCACGACCTCCTGCCCCTCGTAGTCGTCCTCCTCGAGGTGGTAGGCCAGCTTCTGGACCAGCTGGATCGCCTCCAGGTGGTCACGGTGCATCTTCCAGTTGCCCGCGATGATGGGCGTGCGTGCGGCCACGAGGCTCTCCTCGGCGTGGAGTCGACGTGCGGGCAGCCTAGTGCGTGCCTCCCCGGGCCTCCCGGGCCACCGGGCCCGGTCAGCCGCGCCGGAGCGCCACGACGCCGGGGAGGTCCTTGCCCTCGAGCAGCTCCAACGACGCGCCACCGCCCGTGGAGACGTGGTCGACCCGGTCGTCCAGCCCGAACTCGCGGATGGCGGCCGCGGAGTCACCACCGCCGACAACACTGAAGCCCTCCGTGGAGGCCACCGCCTCCGCGACGCCCCGCGTGCCGGCGGCGAAGGCGGCCCATTCGAAGACGCCCATCGGCCCGTTCCAGAACACGCTGCCGGCGCCGGCCAGCGCCATCGCGTACGCGTCCGTGGTCCGGGGACCGATGTCCAGGCCCATCTGGTCCGAGGGGATGTCCTCGACCGCCACGGTCGTCGGCGACGCATCCTCCGCGAACGTGGGCGCGACCACCACGTCGGTGGGCAGCAGCACCTCGATGCCGCGGCCGCGGGCAGCCTCGACCAGGCTCCTCACGTTGTCGACCTGGTCGGCCTCGACCCGCGAGCTACCGACGTCGGTCCCCTGCGCGAGCAGGAACGTGTAGGCCATGGCGCCCCCCACCGCCAGCACGTCGACGCGCTCGAGCAGGTTCTCGAGCACCGTCAGCTTGTCGCTCACCTTCGCGCCACCGAGCACGGCCACGTACGGCCGACCCGGCTGGTCGAGCAGCCCACCCAGGGCGTCCAGCTCGCGCTCGAGCAACCGGCCCGCGTACCCGGGCAGGCGCGCGGGCACGCCCGTGACCGACGCGTGGGCCCGGTGCGCGGCACCGAAGGCGTCGTCGACGTAGACGTCGGCGAGCTCGGCGAGCGCGGCCGCGAACGCCTCGTCGCCGGCGGTCTCACCGGGATCCCAGCGCAGGTTCTCGAGCAGGAGCACCTCGCCGGGCTCCAGCCCCGCGGCCTTGGTCCTGGCGTCGTCGCCGACCACGTCGCTGGCGGTCGTCACCTCGCGGCCGAGCAGCTCGGCGAGCCGGACGCCGACCGGCGCCATCGACGACGCGGGGTCGGGCTCGCCCTTCGGGCGCCCGAGGTGCGAGGCCACCACCACCGCCGCGCCCTGGTCGAGCAGCTCCGCGAGCGTCGCGACGGACGCCTGGACGCGCAGATCGTCGGTGATGACCCCGTCGCGCAGCGGCACGTTCAGGTCCGCGCGCACGAAGACCCGGCGTCCCGATGCGTCGAGGTCGTCGAGCGTCGGGACGCCGTCCAGGAGCGGCGAGGTCACAGCCGCTCCCCCACGTAGGCCGTGAACTCGGCGAGACGGGTCGAGTAGCCCCACTCGTTGTCGTACCAGCCGAGCACCTTGACGAGGTTGCCGCTCGAGATGGTCGCGAGCCCGTCGAAGATGCACGAGTGCGGGTTGCCCACGATGTCCACGGAGACGATCGGCTCCTCGGTGTACTCGAGCACGCCCTTGAGCGGTCCGTCCGCGGCGGTGCGCATCGCGTCGTTGATCTGCTCGGCGGTCGCCTCCTGGGCGAGCGTGAGCGTCAGGTCGGTCACCGAGCCGCTCGGGATCGGCACGCGCATCGCCATGCCGTTGAGGCGACCCTCGAGCTCCGGCAGCGCCAGCGCGGCCGCCTGGGCGGCACCCGTGGTCGTCGGGATGATCGACAGGGCCGCGGCACGAGCCCGTCGCGGGTCCTTGTGCGGGGCGTCGTGGATGTTCTGGTCGCCGGTGTAGGCGTGGATCGTGGTCATCAGCCCCTGCTCGATGCCGAAGGCGTCGTGCAGCACCTTCGCCATCGGGACCACCGAGTTGGTGGTGCAGGAGGCCATGGAGACCACGTGGTGGTTGTCCGGGTCGTAGTCGGACTCGTTGGCGCCGAGCACGATCGTCTTGTCCTCGCCCTTGGCCGGGGCGGAGATGAGCACCTTCTTGGCGCCGGCCTCGAGGTGCTTGGCGGCGGCGTCACGCTTGGTGAACAGCCCGGTCGACTCGACGACGACGTCGACGTCGAGGTCGGACCACGGCAGGGAGGCCGGGTCGCGCTCCGAGAGCACCTTGATGGTCTTGCCGTCGACCACGAGGTCCTCGCCCTCGGTGCCCACGGTGCCGTTGAAGCGACCGTGGACGCTGTCGTAGCGCAGCAGCAGCGCGAGCGTCTCGGTGTCGGTCAGGTCGTTGACCGCGACGATCTCGAGGTCGATGTCGTTGTCGATCGCGGACCGCAGCATGTTGCGGCCGATGCGACCGAAACCGTTGATGGCGACACGGACGGTCATGGCTTCGCTCCTCGTGCGGAGGGTGGGTGTGGTGTCGGTTACCGGGAGGTGGGGCTCGCTGACCCGTCAGGGACCTCGCTGACCCGTCGGGGACTTCGCGGCGGGAGACGGTGTGTCCGGCCCGGTGTCGGACCGACGACGGCGGTCGCTCTCAGCGCGCGGACCGCGCTCGTCCCGACCCTAGCAGCGACCCCTGGAGGTGGTCACGGGGTGCTGGCTCGTCCATCGGCCGGGTCCGGCCCCGCCGCTCGGCCGAGATCCTCGATGCGGCGCAGCCGACGGTGCACCGCCGACTTGCCGATGGTCGGCTCAACGAGCTGGCCGAGCTCGCTGAGCGAGGCCTCGGGGTTCGCCAGACGTGCCAGGGCCACGCCCCGCAGCTCGTCGTCGAGGCCGTCCCAGCCGACGGTGCCGAGCGCGCGCTCCACGGCGGCGACCTGCTCGGCGCTCGCCTCGATCGCCCGACGCAGGTTCGCACCGTCGGCGTTGGCCAACCGGGTGGCCTCACCGCGCACCTGTCGCCGCAGCCGGTGCTCGTCCCAGGTCAGGAACGCGCCCGTCGCTCCCAGCGTGGCCAGCAGCTCCCCGATCCGCTCCCCCGACTTGAGCACCACGCGGGGCCTCGCCTCGTTCGTCGGCGTGACCGCCACACCGAGGATGCGCCCGAGCAGGGCCGCGAGCCCACGGGCGGTCCCGGGCCCGGTGGTGACCAGCTCCAGGTGTGGTGCCCGGCCGGGTGTCGAGATGGAGGCCGCGGCGAGAACCGCGCCCCGCAGGAAGGCGACGCCGGTGGCGCCGACCAGGTCGGCGGGTAGCGCGTCCGTGGGACGGCGGTGCTGGTCGAGGATGCCGAGCTCGACTCCGATCCGGGGTGCGCCGGCCGCGATCCGCACCTCGTAGGTCGTGAGCCGGCGGACCCCGCTCGGCGCGTGGACCGCCAGTTCCGGGCGCAGACCGAACCGGTGCTGCACCAGCGCGAAGGTCCGTCGTGCGACCGCACCGGACGTCGTGGTCACGTGCAGCTCGAGCGAGCCCGGTGCGCCGCCGACCACCGTCAACGTCCCCGCCAGGCGCGCGATCGCGGCCAGCTCGCTTCCCGCCAGCTCGGGGCTGTCGAGCGGACGGCTTGCCAGCTCCTGCTTGAGGGTCTCGGTGAAGCGCTCGCCGGCCATCAGCCACGCAGCAGGCGCTCGAGGACACGGGCCAGCGCGCCGGGATCGTGACCGTCGGCGCCGTCGAGCAGGTCGGTGTGGACCACCTCGGTGACCCACGGGTCCAGGGTTGCCCGGCGCCCGTCGAGGGGGACGCCACCACCGGACGGCGCGGCGCCCTCGTGCACGACCGCCACGTCGAGCCGCAGGGAGGGCACGTGCTCGCACAGGGCCTCCAGGTGGTCCGCGAGCGTCATGCCCTCGGTCTCACCCGGCTGCTCGCGCAGGTTGCCGACGAAGACCACCGGGGCGCGAGCCGTCGCGACCGCGTCGGCGATGCCGGGGACGAGCAGGTTGGGCAGCAGGCTCGTGTACAGCGAGCCCGGACCGAGCACCACCAGGTCGGCCCGCTCGATCGCCGTGACCGCGTCGGCCGTGGCGGTGGGCGCCGCCGGCTCCAGCCAGACCCGCTGCAACCGCGGGGTCGCCGCGACCGCGACCTGGCCCGTCACGTCGCCGCCGGCCGTGGTGGCGTGCAGGGTGACCTCGTCGAGCGTGCAGGGCAGCACCCGGCCCGCGACACCCAACGCGGCCGCGAGCCGGTCCAGCGCCACCACGATGTCGCCACCCGAGAGCTCCTGCAGCGCGACCAGGATCAGGTTGCCGAGGCTGTGCCCGGCCAGCTCCCCGCGCCGGAACCGGTAGCCGACGACCTCGGCCAGTTCGTGCTGGCCGGCCAACGCCGTGAGCGCCATGCGCAGGTCGCCGGGCGGCAGCACCTCGAGGTCACGGCGGAGACGGCCGGACGAGCCGCCGTCGTCGGCGACCGTCACCACGGCGGTCACGTGGTCGACCACCTGCGGCAGCGCGCTCAACGTCCGGGCGACGCCGTGGCCGCCACCGAGCGCGACGGCGCGCGTGCCGTCGCCCGGTCCGGCCGCACGCAGCGGTGGCGTGGCGCTCGGGGTCACTCTCCCCCCAGGTCGCGGTGGTCGACGTTGACCGGCAGATCGAAGGTCTCCCGCAGGTAGCCCGCGATCAGGTCGCTGATCGCCACGGACCGGTGCCGGCCACCGGTACAGCCGATGCCGATCGTCAGGTAGCGCTTGCCCTCCGTCACGTAGCCCGGCACGACGACGTCGAGGAGCCGTTGCAGCGCCTCCACGAACGGTCCGGTGGCCGGCTGCCCCAGGACGTAGTCGCGCACCGGGGGGTCCTGGCCCGTGTACGGCCGCAGCTCCTCCACCCAGTGCGGGTTGGGCAGGAAGCGCACGTCGAAAAGCAGGTCGCTGTCGCGCGGGGTGCCGTGCTTGAAGCCGAACGAGACCACCTCGACGCGCAGGCGAGCGGTTCCGGGCTCGTCCACCAGCCCGAGCACCCGGTCGCGCAGCTCGTGGACGTTGAGGTCCGATGTGTCGATGATCAGGTCCGCGAGGCCACGCAGCTCCGCGAGCTGCTCACGCTCCGCCCGGATCCCCGCGGCGACCCCGGCGTCCTGGACGGCCGGGTGGCGGCGCCGGGTCTCCTCGAAGCGGCGCACCAGCACGTCCTCGTCGGCGTCGAGGAAGAGCACCCGCACGTCGGCCTCGCCGCGCCGCAGCTCCCGGATCGTGTCCACCAACGCGGCGAAGAACTCGCGACCGCGCACGTCCGCGACGAGACCCAGCTTGCTGACCGAGGAACCGGGCGTGAACGCCAACTCGACGACGCGCGAGATCAGCGTCGGCGGCAGGTTGTCGATCACGAACCAACCGAGGTCCTCGACCACGTTCGAGGCGGTGGAGCGGCCCGCTCCCGACAGCCCGGTGATGATCAGGATGCGCGGTCGCTGCTCCTCGACGTCGCTGACGCCCCCCAGGGCGGTCGGGGCATGGTCGGTCCCGGCCCGGCCGGTGGCCGCGCTGTCGGTCACGCTGGCTCCTCGGGGTCGCGGTCGACGGTGACGGCGGCCGACGTCGTCGCCACGTCCGACGAGGGTCCGTCCCCCGGCGTCTCGCGGCCGTGCAGGTGGCCGTACACCGCCTCCGCGAGACTACGCGAGAGGCCCGGGACGCCGGCCAGGTCCTCCGGTCGCGCGCGGCGGAGCGCGGCCACGGAACCGAAGCGTTGCAGCAGGGCACGCCGACGCGTCGGCCCGATGCCGGGGATCTCGTCGAGCTCCGAGCCGCTGACGCTGCCCTTGCGGCGGGTGCGCTGGTAGGCGACCGCGAAGCGGTGGGCCTCGTCGCGGACGCGTTGCACCAGGAACAGCGCCTCGCTGCCCCGCGGCAGCACGGTGGGACGCGCGGAACCGGGTCGCCACAGCTCCTCGAAGCGCTTGGCGAGCCCGGCGAACGCGACGTCGTCGATCGGCAGGTCGGCGACACCCTCCATCGCGGCGTTGAGCTGGCCCACGCCACCGTCGACGATCACGAGGTTGGGCGGGTAGGCGAACCGGCGCGCCTCGCCCTCGTCGTCGACGACGGGGGCCCCGCGCTCCTCGACCAGTCGCGTGAAGCGGCGTCGCAGCACCTCCCGCATGGCGGTGAAGTCGTCGTTGGTGTCGACCGAGAGCTTGAAGCGGCGGTACTCGCTCTTCTTCGGCAGGCCGTCCTCGAAGACCACCATCGAACCCACGACCTGGGTACCGCCGAGGTGCGAGACGTCGTAGCACTCGATGCGCAGCGGCGCCTCGTCCAGACCCAGCGCCTCCTGCAGCTCGTTGAGCGCCTTGGAGCGGCTGTCGAAGTCGCTGGCGCGCTTCAGCCGGCCACGCTGGAACGCCTCCCTCGCGTTCTCCTGCACGGTGCTCAGGAAGCGCGCCTTGTCGCCCCGTTGAGGCACGGTGAAGCGCACCTGCTGGATCGGTCGGCCCCGCTCCCCGGCCCGGCTCGTCCGGCGCTGCTCGGCCAGCAGCGTCGAGAGCGCCTCCACCTCGTCCGGCAGCTCGGGCACGACGACCTGCGGCGGCACGTCGTCGTCGCGCTCCTCGTAGAGCTGCAGCACGAACGAGGTCAGCAGCTCCGGGGTGGTCAGGGGCTCGACCTTGTCGACCGACCAGCCCTTGCGGCCGACCAGGCGTCCACGCCGCACGAAGAACGCCTGGACGCTGGCCTCGAGCTCGTCCTCGTGGACGGCGATGGCGTCGAAGTCCTCGGCGCGTTCGGTGACGGCCTGCTGCTTCTCCATCGCACGCTGCGCGGCGAAGAGCTGGTCGCGCAACGTGGCCGCGGCCTCGTAGTTGAGCGAGCGGGAGGCGCTGGCCATGTCGGCCTCGAGGCGGTCGATCACCGGCTTGGTGTCGCCGTCCAGGAACGCCGACAGCCCGTCGATCAGCGCGCGGTGCTCCTCCTCGCTGACCTCGCCCGTGCAGGGCGCGGCGCACCGGTCGATGTGGTGCAGCAGGCAGGGCTTGCCGGAGCGCGCCGCCCGGTCGAACACCCCCTTCGAGCAGGTCCGCACCGGGAACACGCGCAGCAGCAGGTCGAGGGTCTCGCGGATCGCGTACGCGTGGGCGTAGGGACCGAAGCGCCGATCGCCCTTGCGCACCGAGGTGCGGGCCACCCGGGCCCGCGGGACGGCCTCCGAGGTGGTGAGCACCAGGTACGGGTACGACTTGTCGTCCCGGTAGCGGACGTTGTAGCGCGGCCGGTGGCGCTGGATCAACGTGTACTCGAGGTGGAGGGCCTCGACCTCGGTGTCGACCACGATCCACTCGACCGACCGGGCGGCCTCGAGCATCGCGCGGGTGCGCGCGGCGATCCCGGACCAGGCCTGGAAGTAGCTCCCGAGCCGGGACCGCAGCGACTTGGCCTTGCCGACGTAGACGACCCGTCCGTGCTGGTCACGGAACAGGTAACAGCCGGGCGCGTCCGGGATCGCGCCCGGCTCCGGCCGGAAGGCGAGGGCGGGGTTCTGCACGTCCGGGAGCGTACTGGCGGTCGGGCTGGCCCTACGCTGAGCGGGTGGGTCGACGGCGCCCGCCGAGGGGCTCGATCCCATGCACGGGAGGACACGACGTTGACAGGCGTCCAGCTGCTCGCTCAGGACACCGCGGAGCTCGAACGCGTCTGCGGCGTGGGCTTCGAAGGGGACTGGCTGTGCTCGTTCGTCTACGAGCGGACCGGCGACGAGCTGCTGGGCCGCGTGGCCGGCGTCGCCAACACCGTGGTGGCGGTGCTGCTGATCCTGATCGTCGCCTGGGTGCTGGTCCGGATCTCCGGCCGGTTCGTGCTGCGCTTCGCCGCACGCATGGAGGAGCGCATCCAGGAGCGGCTGGAACGCGCGCACGAGCGCGGGGCCATCACCGACACCCAGCGGTTCCGCACGCGCCGGCTCCAGCGCCTGCAGGCCATCACGGGCGTGTCACGTGGTGCCCTCGGTGCCGCCATCTGGCTGATCGCGTTCCTGCTCGTGCTCGGACGCATCGGTGTGCCGCTACAGCCCCTGCTGGCGGGCGCCGGCCTCATCGGCATCGTGGTGGGCTTCGGCGCCCAACAGCTGGTTCGCGACGTGCTCGCCGGCATCGCGATGCTCATCGAGGACCAGTACGGCGTCGGCGACTGGATCGAGGTGGAGGACAAGTTCGGCATGGTCGAACGCGTCGGTCTGCGGTCCACGGCCATGCGCGACGTGGACGGGGTCGTGCACCACATCCTCAACGGCTACATCCAGCGGGTCGGCAACCTCTCGCAGAGCTGGGCCCGGTCCACCTTCGACGTCCCCATGGCGCTCGACACCGACATCGCGACCGCTCGCACGATCATCTGGGACGTCGCGTCCGCGCTGACCCAGGATCCCGTCTGGGGCTCCGACGCGATCGGCCCGCCCGAGCTGTGGGGCGTCCAGAGCTGGGGTCCGGAGGGCATGACGATCCGGGTCGTGATCCCGACCAAGCCGCTGCGCAACTGGGAGTTCACCCGGCAGCTGCGGGAACGGCTCAAGCTCGCCTTCGACGAGGCGGGGATCCGCATGCCGAGCAGCCTCGTGGACGTCGGCGGGATGCACACCGGCTACGCGGTGCTCACCCGTGACCTCCCGCCCAAGGCGCGGGACGACGGCGGAGCGCGGCGGGACGGCCACAGCCGGCGCGACGCCGCGGAGGACAGCGGCGAGTTCACCGAGGCACCACGCGACCGCACCGCCGAGCTGCGGCTCCAGCGCGGCCCCGAGGCCAGGCCTGACTGACCCGCGAGCGCGGCCCCGAGGCCAGGCCCGTCCGACCGCGAGCGCGGCCCCGAGGACAGGCCCGTCCGACCGCGAACGACGCCGCCTACGCGGCCCGGAGGCCGGCGGCCCGGTCACCGCCCCGGCGGCTCCTTCGAGCCCGGGTTCCTCCGGAGCCGGTCGCGCTCAGCCCGGCAGCACCTCCCGGAGGAACTTGCCCGTGTAGCTCTCGGGGGCCTCCGCCACGTCCTCGGGCGTGCCTTCCGCCACGATGCGCCCGCCGGCCACCCCGCCCTCCGGACCCAGGTCGATGAGGTGGTCGGCGGTCTTGATCACGTCGAGGTTGTGCTCGATCACGATGACCGTGTTGCCCTTGTCGACCAGCCGGTGCAGCACGTCGAGCAGCCGCCGGATGTCCTCGAAGTGCAGCCCCGTGGTCGGCTCGTCGAGGATGTAGACGGTCTGGCCCGTGGCGCGCTTCTTCAGCTCGCTGGCCAGCTTGACCCGCTGCGCCTCGCCACCGGAGAGCGTGGTCGCCGGCTGCCCGAGCCGCACGTACCCGAGGCCGACGTCCTGCAGCGTCTGGAGGTGACCAGCGATCGCCGGCACGTTGGAGAAGAACTGCAGCGCCTCCTCCACGGGCATCTCGAGCACCTCGGAGATGCTGCGGCCCTTGTAGTGGACCTCGAGGGTCTCGCGGTCGTAGCGACGTCCCTTGCAGACCTCGCACGGGACGAACACGTCGGGCAGGAAGTGCATCTCGATGCGAAGGGTGCCGTCACCGCGGCAGGCCTCGCAGCGGCCGCCCTTGACGTTGAAGGAGAACCGGCCGGGCTGGTAGCCGCGGACCTTCGCCTCCGGGGTCGAGGCGAACAGCTTGCGCACGTGGTCGAACACGCCCGTGTAGGTGGCGGGGTTGGAGCGCGGCGTGCGACCGATCGGCGACTGGTCGACGACCACGGCCTTGTCGACCTGGTCGACGCCCTCCGCACGCCGGTGCTCCCCCGGTAGGACCCGTGAGCCGTACACCTCGCGCATCAGCACCCGCGCGAGGATGCCGTTGACCAACGAGGACTTCCCGGAGCCGGAGACGCCCGTGACGCAGGTGAAGGTGCCGAGCGGGAAGTCGACGTCGACGTCCTGCAGGTTGTTCGCGCTCGCGGCGAGGAGCCGGACCTTCTGCTCGACGCCCGTGCGCCGGACGGGCGGGATCGGGATCTCCCGCTCGCGGCTGAGGTAGGCACCGGTCAGCGACTTGCGCGTCAGGCGACGCAACCCCTCGACCGAGCCCGAGTGCACGATGTGGCCTCCGTGCTCACCGGCCCCGGGGCCGATGTCGACCACGTGGTCGGCGGCGTCGATCGTCGCTTCGTCGTGCTCCACCACGATGAGCGTGTTGCCGAGGTCGCGCAGCCGCAGCAGCGTCTCGATCAGGCGCTCGTTGTCGCGTTGGTGGAGCCCGATGGAGGGCTCGTCGAGGACGTAGAGCACCCCGACCAGCCCGGCACCGATCTGGGTCGCGAGCCGGATGCGTTGCGCCTCCCCGCCGGAGAGCGTGGCGGCCGCGCGGTCGAGCCCGAGGTACTCCAGGCCGACGTCGAGGAGGAAGGTCAGCCTGGCCTGGATCTCCTTCAGGACCCGGGCACCGATCAGGGCCTCGCGCTCGGTGAGGTCGAGGTCGGCCACGAAGGCCGCCGCGTCGGCGACCGAGCACGCCGTCAGCTCGGCGATGCTGAGGCCCCCGACCCTGACGGCGAGCACGATCGGCTTGAGGCGCTGCCCGTCACAGCTCGGACACGGGACCTCGCGCATGAACTGCTCGACCTGCGCCCGGACGTGGTCGGACTCGGTCTCCGCGTGCCGACGGAGCAGCGAGGGGATGACGCCCTCGACCCGGGCCCGGTACGAGCGCCGGCGCCCGTAGCGGTTGGTGTAGGAGACGTGCACGCGCTCGTCGAGCCCGTGCAGCACCGCCTCCTGGACGTGCTCGTCGAGCTGTTCCCAGGGCGTCCCGGGATCCGCGTCCACGTGCTTCAGGGTCGCACGCAGCAGCTGGCGGTAGTAGTTCGACTGTGCGCCGGTCCCCCACGGCAGCACGACGCCCTCCTCCACGGAGAGGGACGGGTCGCCGAGCACCAGCTGCGGGTCGACGGTCAGCTGCGTCCCCAGCCCGGAGCAGGTCTCGCAGGCCCCGTACGGGGAGTTGAACGAGAAGTTGCGCGGGGCGAGCTGTTCGAAGCTCAGCCCGCAGTTGCCACAGGCGAGGTGCTCGGAGAAGGTCAACTGTTCGGCCTGCGGCTCCGGTTCGCCGGCCGCTCGGGCCTCCTCGACGGCCTCGCGCGTCGGCAGCACGTCGATGGTGGCGAGCCCGTCCGCGAGCGTCAGCGCGGTCTCGATCGAGTCGGAGAGGCGCCGCCGCAGATCCTCCTTCTGCACGAGCCGGTCGACCACGACCTCGATCGTGTGCTTCTTGTTCTTGGTCAGGGTGCCGACCTCGTCGATCGGCAGCACCTCGCCGTCGACGCGCACACGCGAGAAGCCCTCGCTGGATAGCTGCTGGAACAGCGCCGCGTGCTCGCCCTTGCGGCCACGTACCACCGGTGCGAGGACCTGGAAGCGGGTGCCCGACGGCAGCTCGTGCACCTGGTCGACGATCTGCTCCGCCGTCTGGCGCGCGATGGGCTGACCGCAGTTCGGGCAGTGAGGCTGACCGATACGGGCGTAGAGCAACCGGAGGTAGTCGTAGATCTCCGTGATCGTGCCGACCGTGGAGCGCGGGTTGCGCGAGGTCGACTTCTGGTCGATCGAGATCGCGGGCGACAGACCGTCGATGAAGTCGACGTCGGGCTTGTCCATCTGGCCCAGGAACTGGCGCGCGTACGCCGAGAGCGACTCGACGTAGCGACGCTGGCCCTCCGCGTAGATCGTGTCGAACGCGAGGCTGGACTTGCCGGAGCCGGACAGGCCCGTGAAGACGATCAACGAGTCACGCGGCAGCGTGAGGTCGACGTCCTTGAGGTTGTGCTCCCGAGCACCCTTGACGGTGATGGAGTCACGGTGTCGGGTCGCCACGGACCTTCTCCTCCCGACGCGACGTGGCTGCGGGCGCCGGTCGACGCACGCAGGTGGTTCGATGCCGTACGCCCCCGCGCCGAGGCGTGGACGACGGGTGTCCGGACCGCGTGCGCCAGGAGGGCGCGAGCGGGGCAGCGTACCCGCGGCAGGGTAGCGACCGGACGGCGGGACGAACGTACGTTCCCCTCGCCGAACGGTCGGGGACCGGGCCGGCGGACGCGCACGTGGTGGCGGCGACGTCTTAGGCTGGCGGCCGTCACGGGCCGTCCCCGTGGCCCGCTCCCCTCCCGCCGAGACGTCGACCCAACCGAGGTGCGCCAGTGCGCATGGCCGTGTACAGCACCCGCCCGTACGACGAGCGTTTCCTGACCGCCGCGAACGAGCGTCACGGTCACGAGCTCTCCTTCTTCGAACCGCGGCTGGACCGCACGACCGCTCCCCTGGCCGACGGCCACGAGGCGGTCTGCGCGTTCGTCAACGACGACCTCAGCGCCCCCGTGCTCGAGAAGCTGGCCGCCTCGGGAGTGCGCATGATCAGCCTGCGCTCCGCGGGGTTCAACAACATCGATCTCGATGCCGCCCGCGAGCACGGGCTCACCGTCGCCCGCGTGCCGGCCTACTCGCCCTACGCGGTCGCGGAACACACGGTGGCGTTGATGTTGGCGGTCGAGCGACGCCTGCATCGCGCCTACAACCGGGTCCGCGAGGGCAACTTCGCGCTGGAGGGGCTGCTGGGCTTCGACCTGCGCAACAAGCGCGTCGGCATCATCGGGACCGGCAGGATCGGCCAGATCGTCGCGCGGATCCTGCGCGGGTTCGGCTGCTCCCTCCGCGCCTACGACCCCTACCCCAACGACGAGGTGCGGGACTACGGGGTGCGCTACGTCGACCTCGACACGCTGTTCGACGAGTGCGACGTCATCACCCTGCACTGTCCGCTCACGCCGGACACGCACCACCTCATCGACGAGGAGGCGCTGACCAAGACCCGGCACGGGGTCATGATCGTCAACACCTCCCGGGGGGCGTTGATCGACACGCGGGCGGCCATCGAGGCGCTCAAGGACGGCCGCATCGGCAACCTGGCCCTGGACGTCTACGAGGAGGAGGGTGACCTGTTCTTCGAGGACCTCTCCGATCGCGTGATCACCGACGACGTCTTCTCCCGCCTGCTGACCTTCCCGAACGTGTTCATCACCGCCCACCAGGCGTTCTTCACCGAGGAGGCGCTGTCGAACATCGCGGAGACCACGCTCAACAACGTCTCCGTCCACGAACGCGGCCAACGGTCCGGCAACGAGCTGACCCCCGAGGAGGTCCGGGGCGACGCCTGAGCGCCGGCGCGCTCCACGGGGCGGTCCGGCCACGCCTACGGACGCCGGCCGTACGCCACGATGTCCCACGAGGGCCACGGCTCCCCGGTCCCCCGTTCCGGCGGACCCCGGCCGCACGCCCCGATGTCCCACGAGAGCGAGGAGAACGTTCCATGAGTGAGACCTACGTCGGCGACGTCGAGATCGACGGGCCCTGGCAGGAGCGGACCGACGGGGGACTGCTGGTCCGCAAGCTCGCGGTCGAGGAGATGGCCAACAACGTCTACGTGGTCGGCTGCACCCGGACCAACTCGGCGCTGCTGATCGACGTGGCGGCCCGGCCCGACCGCCTCGTCGCGGCGCTGGAGGGCCTGCGGCCGGTCGCGGCGGTGCAGACCCACGGACACTGGGACCACGTACGTGCCTGGGACGCGATCCGCGACGAGCACGGCATCGAGGTGTGGGGCCATCCCGACGACGACGAGCTCTTCCCGCGTCCCATCGACCGCTCGCTCGCCGACGGAGATCGGCTGCCCGTCGGGGACCTCGAGGTGGAGGTGATCCACCTCCCCGGCCACACCGAGGGGTCGTTGCTCTACCTCGTCGAGGGCGAGGAGCGCCCGCACCTGTTCAGCGGTGACACCCTCTTCCCGGGTGGCCCAGGCAACACGTTCGGGAGCGCCGAGAACCACCGCCGCATCATGGCCGGGCTCGAGGAGAAGGTCTTCGGCCGGCTTCCGGACGAGACCTGGGTCTACCCCGGCCACGGCGACGACACCACGCTCGGCGCCGAACGGCCGCATCTGCAGGAGTGGCGCGACCGCGGCTGGTGAGCCGCGGCCGCGTGTCCGGGCGACGCCGAGCACCTCGGACCGTCACGACCCCACGAGGGAGGCGTCGGGATCAGATGAAGCCGTTGAGGGCGAGGAAGCCCGGCAGCCAGGCGGTGATCACGCCCAGCACGATCGTCACCCAGGCGGCCAGTCGTTGGATGGGCATCTTCAGGGCGAGAAGCAGGAAGTAGATGAACCACAGCACGGCCCAACCCGCCCAGTTCAACCCGAGCCAGAAGTCGAAGACCTCCACCGCGCCCATCAAGGTGATGATCGCCACGGGCACCGCGGTGATCGCCACGAACAGGCAGTACCACCCGAGACCGGAGCCCTCCGCCTCGATGTACTGGTTGTAGGCCACCCAGAGGTAGGTGAACGCGAACAGCAGGACGTAGGCGGACAGTTGGATCGAGTCAGGATCCTGTTCGGCGACCGCGAAGACCGCCACGACCAGGCCCACGAGCCCCGTGAAGATGTTCATGATGGCGACCTCGCGGGGCCGGATCTTGTCCATCAGCCAGATGCCGTTGACGAACAGGACCGCACCGACGTACAGCAGGACCAAGCCCAGCACGGCTGGAACACCTCCTCAGCTGAGGGCGAGCCGGCCGTGGGCCGCCTCCACCGTTCCGGGCTGTGGATCCGGCGAGGTGGTGGCCGGCCCGCCACGCATGGTTGCGAGCGATGGG
>SKTG01000107.1 GCA_007118045.1 Nitriliruptoraceae bacterium | reverse complement strand
CCCACCCCCCCGGTCGCGCAGCCCGCGTCGTCGCCGCGCCCCCCGCTCGCGCCGTCGGACCGGCCGCTGCCGCGGGGCACCTCGCGGCGGGCACGACCGAGCCCGGTCGCCAGGAGCACCAGCAGCAGCCCGACCACCAGCAGGGTCGCCGGCGCGCCGATCGCGTCGCCGAACAGCTCGAAGACCACCTGGGGAACGAACACGAACAACCCCACACCGCCGACGACCAGATCGGTCCACCGACCGTCACCGACCGCGAGACCGACCCACGTCGCGGCAGTGACCACGCCGAGCAGGAGCAGCGCGGTGCGACCGTCACCGAAGGCGCCGAACTGCAACGCGAGCAACGCCGCCGCACCGCCGAGCACCGTTGCCGCGACCGGTGGCCGCACCACGCCCGCGCGGCCGAGCAACGCCCAGACGATCGCGACCGACCATGCGACGAGGCCGAACCAGGCCGCGTTCGGTGTCAACCGAGGTAGCAGGAGCAGGCCACAGGCCACGGTCTGGAGGCCGGCGAGGCCGACCAGCTGCAGGGGGAAGGAGGGCACCGCGGCCAGGCAGACCGACGCGAGCACCGCCGCGGCCGATCCGACGACGATGACGAGCGGCGCCGTCTCCCAGTCCAGGACGTCCGAGGCCACCAACGCCGTCACCCACGCGGCTCCGAGCGCGGCGGCGGCCAGCAGCAGGCCGCCCAGACGTCGCATCGCCGTGGCATCGGCCCGGGCGACGGCGGCGCCGGCACCGGCGGCAACGACGGTCAGCAGGCTCGCCAGGGCGATGCGGCCCCCCACCGTGAACCGTGGCCAGGCGTCCGCCACCAGCAGGCCGACCGCGCCGAGCGCCAGCGCGGCACCGACGTAGCCGATCGCCTCGGCCGTGACGCCCCGGCGTTGGGTGCGGTCATCGGCGGTCTCGTGCTTCGCGATCGCCGCGGCCTGGTCGGGATCGAGCAGGCCGGCGGCGACCCACCGGTCCAGATGGTGCCGTGGCTTGCCCACCGGATCGCTCCTCGTCGCTCGGCGGCCTCCACGCGTCGCGCCGTTCCGGGTGCTCCGGGACCGCCACGGTGCTCGGGAACCGCCTCCGGGCACCAGGGTGACAGGGCGGCCACCGCCTGCGCATGCGGGCTCACCCCTACGACCCCGTGGGGGGGCGGTGGGTCGGTGGCGTGCCGTGGCGGACCGATCGGATCGCCGCAACCGCGACCGTCGCTCCGTGGGGTCTCAGCCGACGACGCTGCCCGGATCGGTGTTCGCACCGCAGACGAGCACGCCGACCCGTTCGTCGGGTCCCGGTACGTAGGCGCCCGACGTCAGTGCGGCGAGCGCGGTCGCCCCACCGGGTTCGGCGACGACGCGGGCCGCCGACCAGAGGCGGCGCTGTGCCCGGACGACCTCGTCGTCCTCGACCACGAGGCTGCCCGCCAGCCGCTCCCGCGCCGCCCAGGCGAGGGCCCCGAGCCGCGGGGCACCGAGCGCCGACGCTGCCACCCCGCCGACCTGGACCTCGACCCGCTCACCGGCCGTCAACGCCGCGTGGAGCGCGGCGGTGCCGGTGGTCTCGACCGCCACGACGCGTACGTCGGGCCCGGCGGCCGCCAGCGCTCCGGCCAGCAGCCCACCGCCACCACAGGCGACCAGCACCGTGTCGAGCCCACCGTCCTCGAGCAGCTCGGCCGTCGCCGTGCCCTGGCCGGCCACCACCTCGCGCTGGTCGTACGGGTGTGCCAGCACCCGCTCGCCGGTCGCGACCAGCCGGTCGGCTTCCTGCGCCGCCGCCGCGTAGAAGCCGTCGACGACGGTGAGCCGTGCTCCCGAGGCTCGGATCGGCTCGATCTTCTCCGGCGGCGAGGTGGCCGGCACCACGATCGTGGCCGGGTGCCCGAGGCGCCGAGCGGCCCAGGCGATGGCCAGCCCGTGGTTGCCTCCGGAGGCCGCGACGACCCCGTCCCGGGGCACCTCGATGCCGCGCAACAACGACATCGCCCCGCGCACCTTGAACGAGCCCGTCGGCTGCAACACCTCGAGCTTGGCGCGGATCGGCGCGCCGCTCGGCGCCAACCCGAGCTCGTCGCGTTCGAGCGCGAGGACGGGGGTGCGACGCGTGTGGCCGGCGATGCGGCCACGTGCGGCCTCGACCTCCGCCGCGGTGACCGGGTGGACCTCGCTCAGGCCGAGCGCTCCTGCGGCGGATCGACCTCGTGCAGCTTCGAGTGCGGCACCAGGGTGGGGTTGGTGCGTTCCCGGACCGTCTCCGCGGTGATCACGCACCGGCCCACGTCGTCCCGCGAGGGCAGCTCGTACATCGTGTTGAGCAGCACCTCCTCGAGGATCGCCCGCAGGCCGCGCGCGCCGGTCTGTCGCAGGATGGCGAGGTCCGCGATCTCCTCCAGGGCCCCCTCGTCGAACTCGAGTTCGACCCCGTCGAACTCGAAGAACCGGCGGTACTGCTTGGTCAGCGCGTTCCGCGGGCTGGTGAGGATGTCGATCAGCGCCTCGCGTTCGAGCGGCTCGACCGAGGAGATGATGGGGAGCCGACCGATGAACTCCGGGATCAGCCCGTAGCGCACGAGGTCCTCGGGCAGCACGTCGCGCAGCAGCCCCGCGAGGTCCTTGTCCTTGGCGGCGGCGACCTCCGAGCCGAAGCCGACACCGCGGCCGCCCTGACGCTGCTCGACCACCTGCTCGAGACCCGCGAACGCCCCGCCGCAGATGAACAGGATGTTGGCCGTGTCGATCTGGAGGAACTCCTGGTGCGGGTGCTTGCGCCCACCCTGTGGCGGAACGGAGGCGACCGTGCCCTCGAGGATCTTCAGCAGCGCCTGCTGGACCCCCTCACCCGAGACGTCACGGGTGATCGACGGGTTGTCCGACTTGCGGGCGATCTTGTCGACCTCGTCGATGTAGATGATCCCGGTCTCGGCCTTCTTGGTGTCGAAGTCCGCCGCCTGGATCAGCTTCAGCAGGATGTTCTCCACGTCCTCGCCGACGTAGCCCGCTTCGGTCAGCGCGGTCGCATCCGCGATCGCGAAGGGCACGTTGAGCAGCTTGGCGAGGGTCTGGGCCAGCAGCGTCTTGCCGGACCCGGTCGGTCCCAACAGCAGGATGTTGGACTTGGCCAGCTCCACGTCGTCGGCGCTGGTGCTGGGCCCCGTGGCCCCGACCTGGATGCGCTTGTAGTGGTTGTAGACCGCGACCGACAGCGACTTCTTGGCGGCGTCCTGCCCGACGACGTAGTCGTTGAGGAAGCCGTAGATCTCCTTGGGCTTGGGCAGCTCGTCGAGCTGGAGGTCGGCCGGTTCGGCCAGCTCCTCCTCGATGATCTCGTTGCAGAGATCGATGCACTCGTCGCAGATGTACACCCCGGGGCCGGCGATGAGCTTCTTGACCTGCTTCTGCGACTTCCCGCAGAAGGAGCACTTCAGGAGGGCATCGCCCTCGCCGAACTTCGCCATACCCGCGCCTCGCCGTCGCTGGTCGTCGCCGTCACTGGTCGTCGATGCCGCTCTCGCCGATGACACCCCGGGGGCCGGGCCTGCGGTCGCTGCTGCGCTCCCGGCGCTCCGCTCCCTCCGCGGGGTGATGGTACTGCCCGCGTCCCGGCCGCGCCGCCAAGCCTCGGTCCCCCTGTTGACGCCACCGGCAGGCCGCGACCGCGGTCACGGCCCCGAGGCGGTGCGCCTTTCAGCTCTTGAGCTGCTTCTCCTGGGCCTTGCGGCTCGGCAGGATGCGGTCGACGATGCCGTAGTCCTTGGCCGCCTCCGCGTCGAGGATGAAGTCCCGGTCGGTGTCGGCATCGATCTGCTCGGCGGTCTTGCCCGTCTTCTCCGCGAGGATCTGGTTGAGCAGATCGCGCATCCGCAGGATCTCGGCGGCCTGGATCTCGATGTCGACCGACTGGCCCTCGGCTCCGCCCGACGGCTGGTGCAGCAGCACGCGCGAGTGCGGCAGGGCGAAGCGCTTGCCCGGCGTGCCGGCCGCGAGCAGCACCGCCGCCGCGGAGGCCGCCTGCCCCATGCAGATCGTGGAGACGTCGTTCTTGATGAACTCCATCGTGTCGTAGATGGCGAACAGCGCCGTGATCGACCCACCGGGGGAGTTGATGTAGAGCGCGATCTCCTTGTCCGGGTCCTCCGCCTCGAGGTGCAGCAGCTGGGCCATCACGACGTTGGCGATCTCGTCGTTGACCGGGGTGCCGAGGAAGATGATGCGCTGCTGCAGCAGCCGCGAGTAGATGTCGAACGCCCGCTCCCCGCGGTTGGTCTGCTCCACCACGGTGGGCACGAGGTAGCCGGTCGGCGACGGCGGGGCGGTCGCGGCCGGGGAGGTCGGGTCGGGGTGCTCCACCGGGGGTTCCCTTCGGACGGGGCGTACGGGGTCGTGCAGCGTACCGGCGGCCCGGACCCGGCCCCGAGGCCTTCGTCCAGCCGGCGCAGGTCGGGCACGGGCCCGGGTCCGGGGACCGGCTGGTCCCGTGACCTCGTCCGGTCGTCCGTGGTGCACCGACCGAGGTCGTTGGATGGGCTCGTACCGTGGCGCGACACTTACCAGGAGCACATGTGCGCATCTACCGGAACCTGACCCTGCTCGCGGCGGCACTGGCCCTGGCTGCTTGTGGCGCCGACGACGGCGACCAGGTCGACGACACGGCCGCGGACGACCCGGCGATCGAGGACGAGGGCGACGCGGACGACGGCGACCTCGAGGACGACCTCGACGAGGAACTCGACGGCGACCTCGAGGACGAGCTCGGCGACATGATGGACGACGTGGACGACCCCAACGAGGACGTCGAGGACGGCGTCTACCGCGGCAACGGCATCGTGATGCCGGTACCGGACGGGTTCATGTTCGACCAGATGGCGGCCGCCCAGGGCCAGCTCATCGCCACCAGCGAGGACCAGACACAGAACCTCTCGGGTCAGGCGGTCGACGTCGAGGACCTGCCGGAGGAGCAGCAGCTCGACTTCGAGGAGCTGGTCGAGGGCCAGCTGGCGCAGCTGCAGGAGGAGCCCGCAGCCGACGACGAGGTCGAGGTCGAGGGCGCCGAGCAGGCCCGCGCGGTGCTCTGGGAGGACCTCGAGGCAGCGCAGGAGGGCCAGCCGGAGACCTCGGCCGTCGTGTTGTTCGCCGACGACGGAGACGGCCGCCTGGCCGTGTTCAACTACGCCGCCGCCTCGGAGGACTTCGACCAGGACATCGCCGACGAGCTCACCGAGGGTGCCGGCTTCGACCCCGACAGCGACCCGGCCCCGATGCCCGAGCCGGAGCCCGCCCCCGAGGGCTGACCGCACACGGCCAGACGAACGGACCCCGCGCCGTCGGCGCGGGGTCCTTCGTACGACCGGGCGGGTGTGTCGGTCGGGCGTCCGGGTCGGCCCCGGGTCGGCGCCGAGCCCCGGGTCAGTCCCGTCCCGGCACGATCAGCTCGGACGGGTCGCCGCCCGCCTGTTCCGCCCCGGGGACGACGATCCCCTCGTCATCGTCCTCGTCCTCGGTGGCCTCGGGGTCCTCGAGGAGGCCGACCTCGATCAGCAGTTCCTCGGAGGGCTCGCCCTCGATCTCGGCAGCGGCGACGATGGCGTCGATCGTCTTGCGGCGCAGGATGTCGCCGACGAGCTGCGGCAACGAGCCCTGTTCCTGCACGATGCGGGCGACGTCCTCCGGCGCCATCTCGTTGTTCTGCGCGTGGCGGACGATCTCCTGGTCGATGTCGCTCGGGTCGAGGTCGAGCTCCAACGACTGACCCAGGGCGTCGAGCACGAGCTGCGCCTTGACCGCGTCCTCGGCCTGCTGCTCCGCCTCCTGCTCGAACCGCTCCCGGGTCGTCCCCTGCGCCTCGAACACCTGGTCGGCCTCGAGCCCGTACTGCTGGGCCTGTTGCTCGACCTGTTGGAGACGTGACTGCTTCTCGTTCTCCACCATGGACGGGGGGATGGGAACGTCGACGCGCGCGACGTAGGCCTCCAGGACGCGGGCACGCAGCTCGTGCTGCGCCTGTTGGATCCTGCGCGCCAGCAACGAGTTGCGGACGTCGGCGCGGAGCTCCTCGATCGTGTCGAAGCCCGACGCGGAGGTGGCGAAGTCGTCGTCGAGCTCGGGCAGGGTCTTCTCCCGCACGTCCTTGACGGTCACGTGGAAGGTGGCTTCCTGGCCACCGTGCTCCGGGTAGTCCTCCGGGAGGGTGTCGGTGTAGGTGAACGTGTCACCCGCGACCTTGCCGACCGCCTCCTCGTCCAGCTTCGGGGTCACGCCCCGCGAGCCGATCTCGTAGAGGGCGTCCTCGACGGTCGCGTCCTCGAGCGTGGCGCCGTCCACCTCCACGTCGAGGTCGAGGGTGATCAGGTCGCCGTCCTCGGCAGCCCGGTCGACCTCGTCGACCTCCGAGAAGCGCTCACGCAGGCTGGCCAGCTGCTCGTCGATCTCGTCCTCGGTGACCTCCCACTCCGGGTGAGCGACCTCGATGCCGGTGTGGTCCGGCGGCTCGATGCTCGGACGCACCTCGACGGTGGCGGTGAAGCTCGCCCCCTCGGACTCGTCGAAGCGCTCGACGTCGACCTCGGGCTGGGCGACCGGATCGAGCTCCTCGGCCTGGAGGGCCTCCGCGTAGTACTCGGAGAGGGACTCCTCCATGGCCGCCTGCGCGATCACGCCTTCACCGAAACGCTGCTCGATCAGGCGGCGGGGGGCCTTGCCGGGCCGGAACCCGGGGATGCTCACCTGCTTCGCGAGCTCCCGGGCGGCCTTGTCGCACGCCTTCTTGACGCGCTCGGGTTCGATCTCGACGGTCAGCTTGACCTTGGCGGGCTCGAGGGTCTCGACGGAGGTCTTCACGGGCACACGGATCCTGGTCGGCTCGGGAGGGGTGCGAGGTGCCGCCCCAGCGCGGCGCCCACGACGCTCGCGACAGAACGGAACGGCAAGGCTCGTGCGCGAGGGCGCGGACACGACGACGGACGGCCGCAGCCGTCACGCGGCGCGATGGTTCCACTTCTCCCGCCCGGTGTCCATCCGCCGGCCGCCACCGAGCGCCGACGCCACGGTGGTTGGTGGCCGTCCGGCCAGCCCGGGGCCTCCAGTCGCTCCGTGCGGCCGCCGATGTCACGAGCGGCGGAACGTGCGTCCACGGACGTCCCACGCACCTCCACCCGTACGGAAGGGAGCACGCATGGGCACCGTCACGGCAGCACCACCGCTGCCCGCCCTGTCACCGGCGATGGCCTTCGACGAGGCCGCTGGAGCCGTGCTCACCTTCCTGCAGGACAGGCTGCCGTTGGGCGCCTGGGCCGTCACCCGGGTGGAGAACGGCCGCCAGACCTACCTGCACCTCGACGACCGGTCACACGGTCTGGAGCGCGGCGGGTCGCACGCCTGGCAGGACTCGTTCTGCATCCGCATGGTCGGTGGCGAGGGTCCACGGATCGCGCCGGAGGTGGCCCGCGTACCCAGCTACCTCGGCCAGCCGGTGGCCGCGGCGCTGCGGATCGGCGCGTACGTGGGCGTGCCCATCGCCGAACGGGACGGCCGTCTCTTCGGCACGCTCTGCGGCATCGACGCCGCGCCGCAGGACGCCGGGCTCGGGGAGGAGCAGGGGCTGATCGAGCTCCTGGGACACCGCCTCGAGACGGTGCTCGCGGCGGACCGCGACCGGGAGGCCGCCGCACGCGCCGAGCTCGGCGACCGACTG
>SKTG01000008.1 GCA_007118045.1 Nitriliruptoraceae bacterium | reverse complement strand
TCACGGGCTCACCTGCGTCCCGGCGGTTCCCCCGACGGCCGCGACGGCCTCGTCGAGCGAGGCGATCGCCGCGGTGTGTCCGGTGCCCTCGGCGAAGCGGCACGCGGCCTCGACCTTGGGTCCCATCGAGCCGGCCGTGAACTGCCCGTCGGCCTGGTGGGCGCGCAGCTCGTCGAGCGCGACCCGCTCCAGCCAGCGCTCCCGCTCGGTCCCGAAGTCGATGGCGACGCCGCGGACGTCGGTGAGCACGGCGAAGGTCGTGGCGCCGATCTCCTGAGCCAGCAGCGCGCCGGCGAGGTCCTTGTCGATCACGGCCTCGACGCCACGCCACGGTCCCTCGGCGTCGGAGACGACCGGGATGCCACCGCCGCCGTTGGCGACGACGATCGCCCCGTCGTCGAGGAGCAGCTCGACGGCCGGGCGGTCGAGGCTGACGCGGGGCTGCGGCGAGGGGACGACCCGCCGCCAGCCCCGCTCGCCGACCCGCACGTAGTGCTGCCCGGCCTCCTCGCGGCGCGCCACCTCGGCCTCGTCGTCGAGGTAGGGGCCGATGGGCTTGGCCGGCGCGTCCCATGCCGGATCGTCGAGCTCGACGGCGACCCGGCTGACCACCGGGACCACCGGACGCTCGATGCCGTGACGGGCGAGCTCGAAGCCGAGCGTGTCGGCGATCGTGAAGCCGATCGTGGCCTGGGTCTGGGCGACGCACCAGTCGAGGGGCACCGGCGGCACCACGTCCCGGGCGAGCTCGTTCTTGATCAACACGTTGCCGACCTGCGGTCCGTTGCCGTGCGTGAGCACGAGCTGGTCGTGACCGTCGGCGACGAGCTCCGCGACCTGCGCCATCGTCGCGTGGATGTTCCGGGTCTGCTCGCTCGCCGTGCCGGCGGTGCCGGCCGGTGAGATGGCGTTGCCGCCCAGGGCGACCACCGTACGTTCTGCCACCTGGGTCGCCCTCCGCGTCGTGGGTTCGTCGGCCTGCGAGCGTCGGTGCTCGTCCCTCCGGACGGTCACGGGCACCGGTGTCGGCCGACCCGCGCCGAGCGTGGCCGCTCCCACCGCCACGGGCGCGACCCGGCGGTTCGCGGTCGGCCGCCGCCCACGCTAGGGCCGATCGTGCGTCGGTGCCTTGGCGAGAAGCACCGACGACCCGACCGCGCCCTCGTCAACCCCTGCCCGGCGTGCCGGTCCGAGCGGCGGGGTTCGTGCCCCGCCGCTCGGACATCGTTCACTCGGACGGACGCCGGCCCTTCCCCGGGAGGTCCTCCGGGCGCACCAGCGCGTCGTAGGCGCCGATGCCGCGCTCGGCGTCGGTCCCCGGGATCAGGTTGTCGAGCAGGATCCCCAGGATCGCGGCCGTCGCGATGGCGTTGGACCCGACCGACTGGATGATCTGCGACGCCCAGTCGATGCCGAAGAAGCTGAAGTCCTCCGCGATGTTCTCGAAGTAGTACGGGAACACGAACCCGGAGAACAGCACGAAGCCGACGATCATCAGGTTGCGCTGCGAGTCGAGGTCGGCCCGCCGCAGGTTCGACAGTCCGACCGCCGCGATCAGGCCGAAGAGCGCCAGGTAGACACCACCGACGATCGGCGTCGGGATCGTGGCGATCACCGCGCCCACGGGGCCGATCAGCCCGAGGACCACCAGGGCTCCCGCGCCGACGATCACGACCACGCGGCTGGCCACCTTGGTCAGACCGACCAGGCCGATGTTCTCCGAGTACGAGGTGGAGGCGAAGCCGCCGAAGAGGCCGGTGAGCGCGCAGCCGATCCCCTCGGCCCCGAGCCCCCGGTTGATGGTCTTCGCGTCGGGGTCGCCGACCTCCGCGATACGCGAGATGGCGTGGTAGTCACCGAACGACTCCACCGACGAGGCCAGGTACGCGGCCAGGATCGCGATCATGAACGAGAAGTCGAAGATCGGCGTGCCCCACGGGAAGATCAGCCCGCCGCCACCGACGTCGAAGCCGCGGAACACCGGGGCGTCCGCCACGGCGGCGAAGGACACCGCGGCCGGGGACCCGTCGCCGAAGACCCCCAGCCCCGTGAACAGCAGCGCGATCACGTACGCGGTCAGGACCGCCAGCAGGATCGGGAAGAGCGAGAAGAGCCGCACCTTCGGTGCCAGCACGAGCGAGAACAGGAAGATGAAGATCAGCGTCGTGAACGCCAGCGGCCAGTGCTCGGACGAGTTGCCGGCCGCCGCGCCGAAGAGCGAGAGCCCGATCAACGCGATCACCGGACCGATGGTGATGGGCGAGATGAACCGTCGCAGCACCCCCATCAGACCGCCGTAGCCGATGACCAGTGGCAGCAGTGCCCCCACGATCACCATGCCGGCGATGACCTGCATGCCCTCCGGGCCCTCGTAGACGCCGGCGATCGCGAAGAACGGTCCCAGGAAGGCGAACGACACCCCCTGCACGATCGGGAGCCGCGTACCGATCGTGACCTGGATCGCGGTCGCGACGCCGGAGGCGATGAACACAGAACTGATCAGGATGGCCAGGCTGACACCCTCGAGCCCGAGCGCCCCACCGATGATGAAGGGCACGGCGATCGTGGCCCCGAACATCGTGAGCACGTGCTGGAGGCCCAGGCCGACCGCCTTCGGCCACGGCTTCGGTGTCTCGTCGAGTCCGTAGTTGAGCTGGCCGGTCTGCATCGCCGGGGCGTTCCCGCTCATCTGTGCTCCCTCCCCTGCGACCTCCGCGGCCCCAGGCATCTGGCCGACCGCGACGGGTCGGCGTCGGCTGACCTCTCCGGCACGGCTTCCCCGGGCGCCCTCCCGCCCCGTGCCGGCCGTGCTGCTGCTCCGCCAGGAGCCGCCGGACAGCGTCCGTCCGGCCGCAGCGGGAGCCTACGAACCGCGATCGAACGACGTCGCTGGCAGACGTTGACGAGACTCGGGGCCCGGCACTGGCAGCAGCCGCCCGAGCCGCGGCGACGGGACGTTCCGTGCCCCGTCGCGACCGGGGTCGCCGCGACCGGGCGAGGGACGTCGATCAGTCCGCGCGCACGATGGCCGCGACCGGCCCGCCGCCCTGGGGTCCCTGGTGCAGCGCACCGACCGAGACGAACACGGCCGGGTCGCCCACCGTGGCGGCGGTGACCCCGCCGACCGCTCCCTTGATCTGGCGGTGATGGTGCACGTCGGAGTCGTCGAGCATGAGCTGCCGACGGCCGCGCAGCGTGCCACGCGCGTCGGCCTCGCACTTGAGGAAGACCCCCACGAGCCGATCACCGAGATCGGTGTGGTGGGGACGGTCCGGCAGCTCGAGCCCGGCGCTGCGGATCGCGTCCCAGATGCCGTCCTGGTCGATCGCGTCCTTCATCTCGCTGTGGCCCACGCGGTAGCGACTGCCGCTGCCGGCGGCGTTGCCGACCACCACGATCTGGGCGCGGTCGAGCTCGACCCCCGAGGAGCAGGACGCGACGGAGGAGTACAGGTCCGTGTTGTGGCAGATCTCCTCGGCCGGCGGTACCTCCTCGACCTCGCCCAGCGCGTAGGCGATGCCGAGCCCGGTGGTGCCGTTGGAGATGTCCATCGAGTACAGCGTGTCCTCGGTGACGACCGTCTCGCCGCGGCGGTGGGCGTCGGCGATCGTGTCGAGGACCAGCAGGGGGGTCTTGGTCTGCACGTAGTGCACGTCGGCGACGTCGTCGATGCCGGCCTCGGCCATCGCCCGCTTCACGCCCTCGGCCACCTTCTCGACCATCGCCGGGCGGCCGATGTCCTCCGGCAGCAGCACGTCGGACATCGCGAACCCGACCGACAGCCGCTTCTCGTCGGTGTCGACGCCCTTGTCCTCGCCGACCTTGGCGAAGACCGTGGCGTGCGGGGTGATCACCCCGTCGCAGCCACCGGACCACGCCATCGGGATCTCCTTGACCTCATCCTCCGGCCGGGAGCCCTTGTCCATCAGCACGCCACGGAACGCCTGGTCGGAGAGGATGCGGGTGTAGTCGTTCACGCCGCCGTTGCCCTCGGTCTTGCCGATCACGGCGATCACGTCGTCGGCGGCGAAGACGCCGTCCTCGATCAGCTCCGCCAACCCGGACGCGTCGCTGACGCTCTTGATCTCGACCTTGCGTACCTCGAACGGCATGGCATCCCTCACGTGGCTGATGGACCCGGCACGCTAGTCCGATGCGCCTGGACCCTCCATGTGGACTTCGCACGACGGAGACGAGCGTTCGCTAGCGTCAACTGCCAACGCCAACGCCGGCGACGTTGACCGCTCCGACGCCGCGGCGCGCACACCGCGAACCGAGGTCCCACGTGTCCGTCTCCTCCCCCGGCCCGGCCGCCATCTCCTCCGGTGACGCCCAGCCGCTGCGGGAGGTGCTCGGCACGCCCGTCCTGGCGGGCGCCCGGGTGCTGGCGGGTGAGCAGGGACTGGATCGGTGCGTCGAACGCCTCAACGTCATGGAGGTGCCCGACATCCTGCCGTGGGTGAAGCCGCACGAGTTCCTGCTCACCACGGCCTACCCGCTCCGAGCGGAGCCGGACGCGCTCCCGCGGCTGATCGCCGATCTGGACGCCGCGGGCCTGGCCGGGCTCGGCGTGAAGCTCGGCCGCTACCTCGAGGAGCTGCCCGCCGCGGCCCTGGAGGTCGCCGACGCCCGTGGCTTCCCCGTGGTGCAGCTGCCGGACGAGGTCGGGTTCGACGAGATCCTCAACGACGTGCTCACCGGCATCCTCAACCGTCAGGCCCAGGCGCTGGCCCGGTCGGAACGGATCCACAAGGCGTTCCTGCAGCTGGTCCTGCGCGGCCACGGGTTGCCCGAGATCGCGCGGGACCTCGCCGACCTCGTCGACGCCCCCGCTGCCGTCGTCGGTCCCGACGGACGGATCCTGGCCGGTGCCCGCCTCGAGGAGCTCGGGCTCGACCAGGACGTCGAGCTGCTGGTCCGGGCCGGCCGCGCCCGGGTCGGCCGCCGCGAGGTCGCGGTCACGGCGACCCCGATCGTCGCCGGCCTCCGCGAGCACGGCCAGGTCGTGGCCTTCCCCGGAGCGGATGGGCCGACCGCGGACCTGCTGGCGCTGGAGAACGCCGCGACCGTCGCGGCCCTGACCCTCACCAAGCAGCTCGAGGTGCAGGCCGTCGAGGACAAGTACCGGTCGGAACTCATGCACGACCTGGTGCGCAGGGTCGACGACCCCGAGGACGTCCTGCGGCGCGCGGCCGGGTTCGGCTGGGAGCTCGACCGACGGCTCATCGTGATCGTGCTGCGCTCCGATGCCACGCCGCCCCTGCTCGTCCCGGACGAGCTCGCGCGCCACCCACCGTTGGCCGGGATCGTCGAGCAGGCCGTGCGGGAACGCGACCCCGGCGCCGCCGTGGTGCGTTTCAGCCGCGAGGTGGTGGTGCTCACCGCCGCGTTCGACGGACCCGACGGCCGTGCGGAGGCGCGCGCGTTCGTGCGGGGGCTCGCCACGCAGGCCGGCCGCACGACCGGAGGCTCCATCTCAGCGGGCCTCTCCCGGCCGGTCGAACGGCTACAGGCGATCGCGCAGGCGTACGACCAGGCCGGTCGCAGCCTCGACATCGGGCGGCAGATCCACGGCGACGGCGCGATCGCCCATTTCGACGATCTGGGCGCCTACCGGCTGCTCTCGCTGATCGAGGACCGCGAGGAGCTGGGCGAGTACGTCTCCGAGGTGCTCGGCGACCTGGCCGGCGACGATGCGACCGCTCAGGACCTGCGACGCACCCTCACGGCGTTGCTGGAGACCAGCGGCAACGTCGCGGAAGCCGCCCGTCGGCTGCACTTCCACTACAACACCCTGCGCTACCGCATCGACAAGCTGGAGGGCATCGTCGGGCCGTTCATGACGGATGCCCGCACGCGGCTGGACGTCCAGCTGGCGCTGCTCGCGCTCGAGATGCGCGGCGTCGACGGGCGCTGACCGGCGTCCCGCGGCTCAGGCGGCGTGTGCGCTCCGGGAGCGTTCCGGCGGGATGAGCACGTAGTCGTCCTCGTCGGGGACGACGCCGTCGACCGCCTCCAGCCGCCCGCGCCGGTACCGGTGCGGGCGGTACCCGTGGGCGACCAGCGCATCGAGGACGTCCTGGGCGGTGGTGTCGAACCGCCGTTGGTGCTCGTCGTCCGCCTCGATCACGACCACCGGACGGTGTGTGGTCAGGACCCGCTCGCCACCCGCCAGCACCAGCAGCTCGGCACCCTCGACGTCGCACTTGATGACGTCGACGCGTCCGAGCTGCGCGCTGTCGACGAGGTCGTCGAGGGAGCGGGTGGGAACCCGCACGGACCGAGCCGGGAGGCGCGCGAACGCGGCGGCGCCGTGTCGGTCGCCGCTGCTGCCGCGAAGGTGTGCCCGCGTGGGCACGACGGGTACCCGCAGGGTCACCGTCCCCGTGCCCTCGGCCAGGGCGGCCTGCACCAGGGAGACGTTGCCACCGAGCCCGACGGCGCCCAGCAGGCGCACGGAGGCGCGCAGGAGACGGTACGAGCCGGGGCGCGGTTCGACGCCGAGCACGCGACCGCGGCGACCCGCCCGCCACGACATGACGAACAGGTGGGCGCCGCCGGCCGCGCCCACGTCGAGGCAGACGTCGCCCGGTCGCACGAGCCGCCGCAGCAGGAACAGCTCCTTCTCGAGGAAGGGGATCCGGTCCACGGCACGTTCGAGCAGCGAGGGGCGACCGTCGTCGCTCACCGCACCCGCCACCTGCGGTGCACTCACGCGCCCGTGCGGAGCTCGGCGATCGCGTCGGCGATCGGCGTGTCCCCGGAGACCAGCTCGAACACGGCACCGGCGGTGGCGGGTTCCTCGAGGCACCCGACGATCACGGCCGCCACGTCCGCCCGCGGGATCGATCCACGCTCCTCGAGGCGCGGCACCCCGATCCTGACCTTGCCGGTCCCCTCGTCGTGGGTGAGGCCGCCCGGCCGGACGATCGTGGCGTCCAGGCCGCTGTCGCTGAGGATGCGGTCGCGGGCGTGCATCGCGGCGAGGTAGTGGCGGATCTTCTCGTTGCCGCGCATGGGGTCGTCGGCGGAGATCGCCGACAGCATCACGAAACGTCCCACCCCCGCGTCACGGCAGGCATCGATCACCCGGACCGCACCGTGCAGGTCGACCCGCAGCGTCGCGTCGGGCCCGGTGGAGGAGCCCGACCCCGCGCAGAAGGCGACGGCGTCCACACCGTCGACCACGCCGTCGAGGTCGCCCTCCAGATCGCCGCGGACCGGCTCACCACCCGAGGCCCGCACCGTGTCGGCCTGCTCGGGGTCGCGGATCATGCCGCGGACCTCGTGGCCCGCCGAGGCCAGCTGTTCGACCGTCAGCTTCCCGGTCCCTCGTGTCGAACCGATCACCAGTACGCGCACGTCGTCGCTCCTCCGTCGCTCGTGCCGGCGACGCTAGGGGGAGCTCAACGCGGACGCCCGGTCGGACGGGCGGGGCCGGCGCGTCGCGCGGCCACCGCCGCCAGCGGGCATCCTGTCCCCCGTCGATCGAGGACCCACCGTGTCGCACGCGCCCCGCCCCGGAGACCCGGCGCCCGCACTGGAGCTGCCCGACCTCACCGGCCGTCCCACCTCCCTGGCGGCAGCGAGGGGACGCCCGGTGCTGGTGACGTTCCTGCGGCACGCCGGCTGACTGATCTGTCGGGCGCACCTCGTGAAGGTGCGCGACGGATGGCACCGTTGGGACGAGATCGGCGCCGTGGCGCTCTTCGTCGTCTTCGACGACCCCGACCTGGTGCGCCGCACGCTGCTGCGCGACATCGACGTCGAGGCGCTCCCGTTCCCGGTCCTGGTCGACCGCGAACGGGCGACCTACCGGGACTGGGGCCTGATCCGGGCGCGTTGGTGGGGGATCTGGCTCGACCCGAACGTCTACAGGGTCTACTGGCGTCTGCTCCGCAGCGGGGAGCGCCTCAACGTGGCCGGGGTCGACGTGTTGCAGCTGGGTGGCGACTTCGTCGTCGGCTCGGACGGACGGGTGCGGTACGCGCGGCCGCAGCACCGTGACGACCGACCCGCCGTCGGGGCTCTCCTTCGAACGGCCAGGGAGGACCCGCACCGTCCGGCCGGCTGACCCGAGCGAGGTGACCCGATGGCGCGAGTGGATCTGCTGGTGGTCGGCGGCGGCACCGCCGGACTGGTCGCGGCCGTCGGAGCCGCGAACCAGGAAGCGCGCGTCGTGCTCGTGGAGCGGCACCGCACCGGCGGGGACTGCCTGTGGACCGGCTGCGTACCGTCGAAGTCGTTGATCGAAGCCGCGAACGCCGCGCACACGGCCAGCCACTCGCGACACCTCGGCGTCGACTCCGGCTCCGTCACCGTCGACCTCGCGGCCGTCATGGACCACGTGCATGGTGCGGTCGGCGCGCTCGCCCACCACGACTCCCCGGAGCGTCTGCGCCGGGAGGGCGTGGAGGTGGTGACGGGAGATGCACGCTTCGTCGGTCCGGACGTGGTGGACGTCGACGGGCGTGAGCTGCGCTTCTCCAGAGCGCTGATCGCCACGGGGGCGGGGCCGGCGATACCCCCGATCCCCGGCCTCGAGGAGGTGGCGCCGCTGACCAACGAGGACCTCTGGGAGCTGAAGCGAGCCCCGGATCCGTTGGTCGTCCTCGGTGGTGGCCCCGTCGGCGTCGAGCTCGGGCAGGCGTTCGCGCGCCTCGGCGTGTCGGTCACCCTCGTCGAGCTGACCGATCGGCTCCTGCCACGCGAGGAGCCGGAGGCCAGCGAGGTGGTGGCACGGCAGCTGCGCGCCGACGGTGTCGCGGTGCGCCTCGGGACCCGTGCCATGGCGGTCGAGGTTGGTGAGCACGGCCGCCACCTGGCCGTCACGGGGCCCGGCGGCGCCGACCGCGTGCCGTTCGACCGGCTCCTGGTGGCCGTCGGCCGTACCCCGCGCACCGGGAGCCTCGGCGCCTCGGCGGCCGGGGTTCGACTCGACGAGCGCGGCGCCGTCGTCGTCGACGCGCGCCTGCGCACCTCGAACCACCGCATCTACGCCGCGGGAGACGTGACCCTGCAGCTGCCGTTCACCCACGTCGCCGCCGCACACGGTGCGACCGTCGTCCAGAACGCCCTGTTCGGGCTGCGCGCCGAGGTCGACCACGACCGGATCCCGTGGGTCACGTTCAGCAGCCCCGAGGTGGCGCGCGTCGGCCTGACCGTCGCCGAGGCCAGACGGCGCTTCGGCCCCCGCATCCGCGTGCGGACGCAGCCGCACAGCGAGGTCGACCGTGCCGTCACCGCCGGCGCGACCGCCGGGTTCGCCCGGCTGGTCGGTGACCCGAAGGGCCGGCTGGTGGGCGCCACCGTCGTGGGACCGCGCGCCGGTGAGACGATCGGTGAGCTGACGGCCTGGCTCGTCTCGGGCGCGAAGCTCGGCACGATCGCCCGCACCTCGACGCACGCCTACCCGACCTGGAGCGAGGACGTCGCCGGCGCCTCGCTGCAGGAGCTCCGCGTCACGCTCGCCCGGCTGCGGCCGATCACCAGGATCGCGCTGCTGCTCGGACGGCTCCTGCGCCGCTGAACGACCGGAACGGCGGGATCCGAGGTCAGCGCCCGGCGTCCCGATGACCGTCGTCGGCCCGGTGGCCCTCGCCGCCCCGATCGCCCTCACCCCGCCGGTCGCCCTCACCGCGCCGGTCGGCCTCGTCGCTCCGATGCTCCTCCCCGGTCCGGTCGACCTCGTCGGACCCGTCGGGGGCGTCGCCACCCGGGACCCGACCGCGTACCTGCCAGCGCCGGGCGACGAGCCCGGTCACCACGACCAGTAGCGCGAAGCCCGCGACCGACGCGATGAACATCGGTGAGGTGGGCTCGTCTATGGATCCCCCGGCCACGGCCAGGAAGGCGGTGCCGGGCACGATGCCGACCGCGGTGCCGACCACGTAGTCCCGCAACCGCAGGCCGGTCACGCCGCACACCAGGTTGAGAACGTTGAACGGGAACAGGGGCACGAGCCGTACCAGCAGGACCGGCAGCACCCCTCGGTCGGCGAGGAAGCGGTCGATCGCCTGGACGCGCGGACCCGCCAGCTCGGCGACGGCAGCACGCCCCACGACCCGTCCCACCAGGAACGACGCCGTCGCACCCGCCGTCGCACCGACGAGCGAGACCGTCAGACCGAGCCACGGGCCGAAGACCACGCCCGCCGCGACGGTGAAGGGTGAGGCCGGGACGAGCAGGACCGTGATGAGCACGTACACGCCGACGTACACCAGGGGGGCGGACGGGCCGAGGCGTTCCACCGCGGCGCGGATCCCTGCCACCGAAGGATCGTCGGCGACCCCCACCAACCCGACCCCCACGGCGATCATCGCGGCCAGCACCCCGAGACGGACGTACGGCGAGCGCAGCACCCGGGCCACGCGACTGGCGGTGCCGCGGGGCACCTCGTCCGGGCTGCCGGTCTCGCTCGGTGACACGGAAGACCCCTCATCGGTAGGGACGGCTCGCGGGACACGGCCGGGCTTCTCTGGCAGGGACGGTCCAGCGAGGCGTCAGCCGCGCGGTTCGTCGCCGAGACGCTCCTCGGGTGAGAGGGCTTCGAGAACCCGTCGGGGTCCCGCCACTACCCTCGACGCGTTGGCGCCCGTAGCTCAGCTGGACAGAGCAGGGGACTTCTAATCCTCAGGTCGCAGGTTCGAGCCCTGCCGGGCGCGCTACCTGGTGAGACTCCCTCGGTCGACGACGAGGTACAAGTCCGGCGTGGGCTTCGGGGGTGAGCGCCCGCAACTCGACCCGACGATCCTCGCGTACGTCAAGGATCGGACGGGACGGCCGACCAACGCGTGGCCTGGCACGTCGGACCGAAGGACCCTCACGGAGGACGGAGCGAGGCGATGACGCAGGAGTCGAGCACCCGCGCGACGATCGTCGACGGGCAGGCATGTCTGGGCATCGAGCTCGGCTCGACGCGCATCAAGGCATGCCTGACCGACGACGCAGGGACCATCCTGGCCACCGGTTCCGCGTCCTGGGAGAACCAGCTGGTCGAGGGGCTGTGGACGTACCCACTCGAGGCGGTCCGCACCGGCCTCCAGGCCGCGTACGCGAGCCTGGTGGCGGCCGCCGAGGAACGGCACGGGGCGTCCCCCACGAGCTACGGCGCCATCGGGGTGTCGGCGATGATGCACGGCTACCTCGCGTTCGATGCCGAGGACGAGCTGCTCGTACCGTTCCGGACCTGGCGCAACACGAACACGGGACCGGCGGCCGCGGCGCTCACCGAGGCCTTCGGGCAGAACATCCCCTTGCGGTGGTCGATCGCCCACCTCTACCAGGCCATGCTCGACCGTGAACCGCACGTGCCGCGGGTGCGGTGGTTCACCACCCTCGCGGGCTACGTGCACCGGTTGCTCACCGGGAGGCGCGTGCTCGGAGCCGGTGACGCGTCGGGGATGTTCCCCCTCGACCCGGCGTCGGGTGACTACGACGCTGCCTCGGTGCTGCGGTTCCAGGAGCTCGCGGCCGCCGAGGGGCAGGCCGTCGATCTGGCTGATCTGCTCCCGTCGGTCCTCCCCGCTGGCGCCGAAGCCGGGACCCTCACCCCGGAAGGTGCGGCGCTGCTCGACCCGACCGGTGCGCTGGAGGCCGGGAGCCTGCTGTGCCCGCCGGAAGGCGACGCGGGTACGGGGATGGTGGCGACGAACGCGGTGCGCCCACGCACCGGCAACGTGAGCGCGGGCACCAGCATCTTCGCGATGGTCGTGCTGGAGCGACCGCTGGACCGCGTACATCCCGAGATCGACATCGTGACCACCCCCGACGCGCACCTGGTCGCGATGGTGCACTGCAACAACGGCTCCAGCGAGCTCGGCGCGTGGGTGGGCCTGTTCGGCGAGTTCGCCGCAGCGCTCGGCAACGCGGCCGATCCGGACGAGGTGTTCCAGGCGGTGCTGGGCGACGCCCTCGACGCGGACGTCGATGCCGACGGGCTGCTCGCCTACAACCTGCTCTCCGGCGAGCCGATCGCCGGTGTCGATGAGGGGCGTCCCCTGTTCGTACGCACACCTGGCTCCCGCCTGACACTCGCGGGTTTCGCACGGGCGCAGCTCTACGGCGTGTTCGCGGCGCTGAGCCTCGGGATGCGCACGCTGACCGCCGAAGGGGTCACGGTCGACACGATGTTCGCCCACGGCGGGCTGTTCCGCACGGGCGGCGTCGCCCAGCGGGCCCTCGCGGCGGCGATCGCCTCGCCGGTCGCCGTGAGCGAGGGCGCCGGTGAGGGCGGTTCCTGGGGCATCGCGGTCCTCGCCTCCTACGCCCGCGCCGTCCGCGACGGGGCCGCGTCGCCGGATCAGCTGGCAGCCTGGCTCGAGGAGCGGATCTTCCGGTCCTCGGACGCACAGGTCGTGGCGCCCTCGGCAGCCGACATCACCGGGTACGCCGCCTTCCTCGAGCGTTGGCGCAAGGGCCTGGCGATCGAGCGAGCTGCGATAGCCGCGCTCGAGTGAACGAGCGAGCTGCGATAGCCGCGCTCGAGTGAACGACCGCGCAGCAGCCGGCCCCGTGGTCCTCACGAGACGGACGTCGGTCCGCGCTCACACCGCGTGCGGGCTCGTGGGGTCGTCGGCGCGGTCACCCTCGAGGTCGTCCACGATGCGCTCCAGCAACCGCGCCAACGCCTCCGGCTGGCCGAGCATCGGCAGGTGACCGGTCGCGAGCTCGTGGATCGTCGCCGCGCCCGCCCGGCCGCTGGAACGGTCCTGTTCCGCCGGCGGGTGGGCCCGGTCGTCCGAGAGCCGGACGTAGTGAGTGGGGACCGGGGGCGGGGCCGTCGTCACCGGGTCCGTCAGGTACCCCGGCGGCTCGACGCAGGAGCGCTCGAGGACCGTGGCGGTCGCGGCTTCGTCGAGGTCGTGGCACAACGAGCGCCGTAGCTGCCCCGCTGGTGACCGGAGTCCCGCCGGCCGCGCGGCGTAGAGCACCCGGAGCACCGCTCGTTGCGGCAACGGCAGCGATGCCAGCCAGCTGGTCCCCGTGACCGGCACCGCCGCTGCGACGTGGACGACGCCACGGAGCCGGTCTCCGAGGCGGCGAGCCACCCCCGGGACCAGCACGCCGGCGAACGAGTGCGCGACGAGCACCACCGACGATGCGGCGTCCAGGGCGTCGGCCACCGCGGCCTCGGCGTCGGCGAGGTGCAACGCTCGGCGCTCCGCTGGCCCGGCGTCCCGCCCGGGCAGATCGATCGCGATCGCGGGGCGGCGCAGGTGCCGGAGCGTGCGGTCCCAGACCCAGGCCCCGAGCTCCGCACCGTGGACGAGCGCGAAGGTCGTCTCGTCGGCCATCGCGCCTCTCCTCCGCTCGCTCGCTCCCACGCTAACGGAAGTGACACCGAGTATCAAGTTGCGACGTCGTATCAGCTACGCTATGGCCATGGCCGGACTGAGGGAACGCAACCGCCGCCGGGTACGGCGGGAGCTCGCCGACGCCGCCCTGCGCCTGTTCAGCGTGCACGGCGTCGAGGGCACCACCGCGGACGACATCGCCGAGCTGGCTGGGACCTCGCGGAGCACCTTCTTCCGGCAGTTCACGACCAAGGAGCACGTGCTCTTCCCGGATCACGAGGAGGAGCTCGCCGTCTACCGTCGGCTCCTCTCGAACCGGGCGCCGGCGCAGGACAAACGGGACGGCATCCTGCAAGCGGCGCGGGACGCGTCCCACGCCACGCTCGAGGCCTACCGACGCGACCCCGAGGGATACCGCGAGCGCCACCGGGTCATCGCGTCGTCCCCGACGGCACGCGAGCTGAGCCTGCGCCTCGACCGGGACTGGGAGGCAGCGCTCGCCGAAGCGTTCGCGCACCACCTCGGTGAGCAGCCGGGGGCGAGCTGGCGGGCGGACCTGCTGGCCGGCAGCCTCATGGGCGCCGTGGGCGCCTTCCACCGCAGCTGGGCCGATAGGAACTTCGAGGAGGATCCGAGCGTGGGGCTCGCGCGGGTGATGGCGGTCTTCGAGCTCGGTGTCGGCGCCGTCCTCGGCCCGGACACCGTCGGGCAGGGGATCGACTCCCCGGGGACGGCTGGCGGCGAGCCCGGCCGGTGAGGTGACCTCGCCCGCGGCTCGCGCCGGTGGGCAGGACCGGTGACGAGGCTGCCTGCGGCGACACTCAGGCCAGACGAGCGAGGAACGCCAGCGTCCTTTCCAGGACCAGCTGCGCCGCGTGCGGGTCGTGCTCTGCCGTGGACGTGTCGGTGAACAGGTGCGCATCCCCCGGGTAGGTGAACAGCTCCTGCCCCGTGCTGGCCGCCAGTTCCTCCATGACCGGCAGGTCGTCGAAGGGATCGTCGGCCGAGATGTGCATCTGCAGCGGGACGCCGTCGGGCCAGCGGTCCCCGAACGCGCCGAGGGGCACGGCTCCGTGGTAGAGCAGCGCCCCGCGAGCTCCCGGCCGCTGCTGGGCCAGGCGTTGGGCGGGCATGACGCCGAGCGAGAAGCCGGCGTAGACCAACGCCGCCGGGAGGCGCTCCGCTTCCTCGGCGCCGCGCGCCATGACCGTCTCGAACCCGAGCTCCTCGGCGTGGACCAGGCCGTCCTCGATGGTCGAGTACGTCCGTCCCGCGTAGAGATCGGGCGCGGTCACGTGATGCCCGGCGACGCGGAGCTGCTCGGCGAAGGCGGTGACGCCATCGGTCAATCCGAGCGCGTGGTGGAACAGGAGCACGTGGGCCACGCGATCCTCCGAGGAGCGGGGCGCGAGAGAGATCACGCAGGACGGTACTCCGCGCGGCTCGGGCAGGCCGGCGGGCGTCCCCCACCGCCCGGTAGCCGAGGGCCTCCCCGTAGCCGAGAGCGCCCGTCAGCTCCTCGGCTGGACCACGGCGCCTGGGGGTGCCTGCATCCGCCCGTCCGTCACGGCAGCCGACACGGTCCTGCGCCCGAACCAGACCAGGGCCGCACCGACCGCGCTCAGCGCCGCGGCCAGCAACCAGGCGGCCGTGAAGGAGGCGTCCCGGGCGATCAGCCCGAAGACCAGGGGGCCGACCACCGCTCCGGCCGTCCCACCGGCGAGGACGATGCCGCTCGCCATGCCGGGCGAGCTCGGATGGAGCCGCACGACCGCGAACGCCATCAGGCCCGGCCACCCCCAACCGGAGGCGAACGCCGTGACGACCCCGATGGCGAACACCGCCGGGTGCAGCACGCCGGCCGCGAGCAACAGGTAACCGAACGCGCCCCCGACGAGCATCCCCGCGACCACGGGCAGGTGGGCCCGGCCTCGGCGGTCCGCCCGCCATCCCGTCACCACCCTGGCGCTCACACCCGCGGCGCTACCGAGTGCCAGCAGGTAACCCCCGGTCCCCGCGCCCAGCCCGTAGGCGACGGCCGTCAGCACGGCGAACGTCGCCAGGGAGTTGGCGGCCGCGGACCCGAACCCGGCCCCCACCGCCAGCAGCGCCAGCGAGCGACGGGGCGCGTCGGTGGCCACCCCGGTGGTCGGCCGGGCCGGCGCCGGACCGAACCGCCGGGGGATCAGCACGATCACGCCCACCACCAGGGCGGCCCCGGCCGCGAACGTCCAACGCCAGCCCAGGGTCAGGCCGATCAGCGGCACGGAGAACCCGACGAGCAGGCTCGCCAGGGGCACCGAAGCCTGCTTGATCCCGAACGCGACGCCCTGTCGGACCCGCCGGATGCCGCGTGCCAGGCCGAGGTTCGAGGCCGGCTGCCCCACGCCGTTCGCGGCTCCACCCAGCGCGCTGGCTGCGACGATGCCGGTCAGACTCGAGGCGGTCGCCAGCGCCACCAGCGAACCGGCGCTCAGCCCGGCCGCGATGATCATGCCGAGACGCGGGCCACGCGCCTCGGACAACCGCCCGCCGAGCACCGACGCCAGGGCCGAGACCCCGAAGAACACGCTGACCGCGGCGCCCAGGCGCGCTTCGTCGAAGTCGGCGAGGTCGTCACGGATCAGCACGGCGAGGCCGCCGAGCAGGAAGACCGGAAGGTGGATCAACACCGTCGAGGCGGTCGTGGCCGCCGTGACGTGAACCGACGGTCGCCGCAGGCCCCCCGGACCCTCGGTCACGTGGGGCTCCTCGCGTCGTCGACCATCACCTTCCGTCCACGCTCGACGGTAGCGAGGGCGGCCCGAGGGTCCGGGCCGGCACCCCCGACCTCCGTCGGACCTCGTCCCGGGATCCGGCCGTAACCTGCCCTGTACGTGCCCGCCGCCCCGCCGTCACGGATCTGCCGCACCGTCGGCGCCGACGGGCGCGAGCTCGTCGCCCGGGAAAGGTGACGCCATGGAGCGGTCCCGTCGGAAACGCATCGCACTGATCGCACACGACAACTGCAAGGTGGCACTGACCGAGTGGGCCGCGTTCAACCGGGCACCGCTCCGTGAACACGACCTCGTCGCCACCGGGACCACCGGCTCGCTGCTGACGCACGAGCTCGGCCTCCACGTCACGTGCGTGAACAGCGGCCCGCTCGGCGGCGACCTGGAGATCGGTGCGATGCTCGCCCGCGGCGAGGTCGACATGCTGATCTTCCTCTGGGACCCGCTCGAACCCCAGCCACACGACCCGGACGTCAAGGCGTTGTTGCGGGTGGCGACGCTGCGCAACGTCCCCACGGCCTGCAACCGGGCCACCGCCGACTTCCTCATCTCGAGCCCCATGGCGGCCACGGCGCAGCCGGCCGGGCCCGACGTCCAGCTCGACGTCGGGCCCGGGCTGGGATCCGTGCGCTGAGCGGTCGCCGGACGCCGCGGCCGGGGAGCCTCGCGCCACTCCGCCCGATCCGCACCGACGACCTATCCTTGGGATCCGGGCCCGCGGACCGGGCCCCGAACGGCACGTCGAACCCAGGAGACGCCATGACCTCCGATGCCACCAACCCACTCGCCGAGCTGTCCGACGCCGGCGTCGCCGTGTGGCTCGACGACCTCAGCCGGGAGCGCCTCGCCACCGACGGACTGGCAGCGATGGTCGCCGAACAGCACGTGGTCGGAGTCACGACCAACCCCACGATCTTCCAGAAGGCGCTCACCAACGGCCCGGCCTACGAGACGCAGGTCACCGACCTCGCGCTGCGGGGCGTGGAGGTCGAGGAGGCCGCCCGCGCGCTGACGACCGCCGACGTGCGATGGGCCTGCGACGTCCTGCGGCCGGTCCACGAGGCCACCGACGGTGTCGACGGCCGTGTCTCGATCGAGGTCGACCCGCGGCTGGCGACCGACACCGCGCGGACGGTGGCGGAGGCCCGTGCGTTGTGGTGGCTGGTCGACCGGCCGAACCTGTTCATCAAGATCCCCGCCACGCAGGAGGGGTTGCCGGCCATCACGGCCTGCCTGGCCGAGGGCATCAGCGTCAACGTGACCCTGATCTTCTCCCTCGAGCGCTACGCCGCCGTGGTCGAGGCCTTCCTCGCCGGGCTCGAGGCGGCCCGCGACGCCGGCCACGATCTCGCACCGATCGGCTCGGTCGCCTCGTTCTTCGTCAGCCGCGTCGACACGGAGTTCGACGCCCGGCTGGAGAAGATCGACTCCGCCGAGGCCCAGCAGCTGCTCGGACGTGCCGCCATCGCCAACGCCCGGTTGGCCTACGGCCACTTCCTCGAGGTGACGGCCAGCGACCGCTGGAAGCGGCTCGCCGACGCGGGCGCCCACCCGCAGCGGCCGCTGTGGGCCTCGACCGGGGTGAAGAACCCGGCCTACGACGACACCCGCTACGTCGTCGAGCTCGTCGCGCCGAACACCGTCAACACCATGCCCGAGGCGACGCTGCACGCCATCGAGGACCACGGTCGGATCCGGGGCGAGACCATCACCGAGAACCTCGGGGACGCTCGCGAGGTCCTCGAGCAGCTCGCGGCGGTCGGTGTCGACTACGACGACGTCGTGAAGGTGCTCGAGGAACAGGGCGTGGAGTCGTTCGAGGCGTCCTGGGAGGATCTGCTGAGCGGGATCCGCTCCGCGCTGGCCGAAGCCTCGCCACGCTGAGCGGCGCACGGGCCCGCGCGATCCGCGCCGGTCCTCGCCCACGGAGCGGAGACCTGCGTGCCCATCGAGCCGTCCCCGAGCTGGCCGCACCCGCTGCCCGGCTCCGGCCGTGACGCCGTCTCGGCGCTGACCGCCTCGCCCCCGGCCCACATCTTCCGCGAGTACGACGTCCGCGGGCTCGTGGACGCGCCGCACGGCTACGACGCTTCCCGGATCACGCCGTTCACCGCCGAGGTCCTCGGTCGCGCGTTCGGCACCCTGCTGCACGCGCACGACGTGCGGCAGGTCGTCGTGGGCCACGACAGCCGCGCCTACGCCCCCGTGCTCACCGCGGCGCTGGTCCAGGGCCTGCTCGCCACAGGACGCGAGGTCGTCGCCATCGGCTCGGCGACGACCCCGCTGGTCTACTTCGCGCAGCACCACCTCGACGTCACGGGCGCGGTCGCGGTGACGGCGAGCCACAACCCCAACGGCTGGGGCGGGTTCAAGCTGTCGACGGCCCCCTCGACCACGCTCGGCCCGGAAGGGATCACCGAGCTGCATGCGATCGCCGACGCGGGCCGCTTCCGGCGTGGCGTCGGCGCGTACGTGGAGCGCTCGGTCACGGCCGACTACGTCGAACACCTCGCCGCGACCAACCCGGCACCGGCACCCCTCCGGCTGGTCGTCGACGGCGCCAACAGCATCTCGGGCGTCCTCGCTCAGCAGACGTTGGCCGCCGCCGGGTACCGGGCGACGGCCATCAACGAGGAGCTCGACTGGAGCTTCCCCAACCACGAGCCCGATCCGGAGCTGGTCGCGGGTCGTCAGCAGCTGGCTGAGGCCGTGCTGGCGACGGGCGCCGATGTCGGCCTGGCGCTCGACGGTGACGGCGACCGGTTGGGCGTGACGGACGAGCGAGGCCGGACCGTGTGGGCCGACCGGGTGCTCGCGCTCCTCGCGCTGGACGTGCTCGAACGCCATCCCGGAGCCACCATCGTCTACGACGTGAAATGCTCGCGGCTGGTGGCGGAGGTGGTCCGCGCCAACGGCGGCGATCCGGTCATGGCGAAGACCGGACACTCACACGTCAAGGCCAAGATGCGGGAACTCGGCGCGCCGTTCGCCGGAGAGCGCAGCGGCCACTTCTTCAACGCCGTGGACCACCTGGGCTTCGACGACGCGATCCACGCCGCGCTGCGACTCGCGGCGCTTCGCGCCCGACGGGGAGAGCCCATCTCGAGCCTCGTCGGCGACCTGCCCCACTACGAGAGCAGCCCGACCATCCAGGCACCCTGCGCCGACGAGGCGAAGTACGCGGTGGTCGAGCGGTTCCGGGAGGAGGCCGTCGCGCGTGCCGATCCGTCCGAGGTCGTGACGATCAACGGGGTGCGCCTCGAGTTCGAGGACGGGTGGTCGCTGGTGCGGGCCTCCTCCAACGTGCCGGGGCTGGTCGTGGTCTGCGAGGGCCGGACCACGGCCGCGCTGCACCGTCACTACCGGCTGGTGCGCGAGATCCTCGACTCGTTCCCGGAGGTCGACCCGGTCTGGGAGAACGATCTGGAGTCGCCCTGACGTACCACCCCGGAGATCCCGGGGCCGAACGTGAGCGGCGAGACGACGCCACCTGCCCCAGATGTGCTCAGCCACGACCCCTGTCGTACGGTTCGCGGCCATGGACATCGATGCGCTCCTCGAACGCCCCTTCGCCCGCCCGACCCTCGTGGTCGTTGCGGTGCTGCTCGGGCTCCACCTGATCGCCCTGCTCACCTTGGTGTCGCTGCGTGCCGCGACCGGGGAGGTGGTGCTCGTCGGCACCTCCGTGGACGGCGAGGACGTCTCCGGGCTGACCCGGGAGGAGCTCGACGCGACCGTCAGCGACCGCGGGGACGAGCTGCTCGCCCGCCCGATCGAGGTCGACGCGGACGGCGAGACGCTCAGCACCGATCGTGCCGAGGTGGGGGTGGACGCCGGCCTGGCGGCGACGGCCGAGGAAGCGTGGTCGCGGGGACGATCCGGCTTCTACACCGCCGTGGCCGAGCAGGTCGCCGCCCGCTTCGGCAGCGAGCACGACGCGCGTGTCCCCCTCTCGCTCGACGAGGACCGGCTCCGGACCTGGGCGGACGGCGCCGCCGAGGAGCTCTCGGTCGAGCCGGACCCCGCGACCGTGACCCTCGCCGCGGACGAGGACGGCCCCACCGACCTCGAGGTGACCGAGCCCAGCGAGGGCACGGCGGTCGATCCCGACGAGCTGTTCGACGAGGTCGCGGACCGCTACCAGGAGCCCGGCCTGCTCGAGATCGATGTCGACGTGGAGGTCGTCCCCGAACCGACCAGCGACGCCGACGTGGACGCCGTACTGGCCGACGCCGAGACCGCCCTGGCCGACGACGTCGTGCTGGAGAACCCGTCGGCGGGCGCGGACCTCGCCCTCGAACCGCCCGATCTCGCCGAGGTCCTCGAGGTGGTGTTCGCCGAGGACGCCGCGGAGGGACAGCGGTTGCAGCTGAGCTCCGACGGGGCCCGGGTGCGCGACCACCTCGGCGAGGACGCCCTCGAGGAGCTCGACGCCGACCCGGTCGACGCCTCCCTCGAGCTCGTCGACGGTGAGGCCGTCGTCGAGGGCGGCACCGTGAGCATGGAGGCCGACCTCGAGGCGGTCGCGGACCGCATCGTCGCGCTCAGCAGCGAGGAGCCTGCCGACCCGGAGGAGGAGGACGGCGAGAACGACGAGGGGTCCCCCGAGGATGGCGACGAGAACGGCGACAACGGCGAGACCGACGAGAACGGCGACAACGACGAGACCGGGGAGAACGCCCCGGAGGCCGACGGCGACGAGGACCGCGAGCCGCGTCGGGACGAGCTGCCGGGCGAGACCGAGGAGCCCGAGCGCACGGCAGCGGCCGCAGAGGAAGCCTTGGCGGAATCCGGGCTCGACGTGTCCGAGGAGGTCGTGCTGGAGAACCCCAGCGCGGGCGAGGACCTCGTCCTCGGTCCGGAAGAGCTGACGAGCGTGCTCGAGGCGGAACTGGTCGACGACGAGGACGAAGGGCTGCAGGTCGAGCTCGAGGCCGACGAGGACGACTTCGAGGACGCGCTCGGCGGTGTGCTCGACGCGGCCCAGCCGGGACCGGTCGACGCCAGCGTCTCGCTGGTCGGTGGCACGATCGAACGATCCGGGTCCACCCCCGGGTTCGAGGTCGACCTGGGGGAGATGGCCGGGCTGATCGTCGAGCTCGCGACCTCCGACGAGCGCACGGAGGAGCTGCCGGGCGAGCAAGTGGAACCGGACTTCACCGACGAGCTCGCGCAGACGGTGCAGGAGGAGGTATCGAGCTTCACCACCCCCCTGACGCCGGGTCAGCCCCGTAACCGCAACATCCGGCGAGCGGCCGAGATCATCGACGGTGACGTGGTGCTCCCCGGCGAGCGGTACTCGCTCAACGAGGGCATCGGCCGCCGGACCTCCGAACGCGGCTTCGGCGAGAACGGCTTCATCCGCGAAGGCGAGCTCGTCAGCGTCACCGGTGGTGGCGTCAGCCAGATCGGCACGACGTTCATGAACGCGGCCTGGTTCGCCGGGATCGAACTGGTCACCTTCCAGCCGCACTCCTTCTACTTCTCGCACTACCCGGAGGGGCGTGAGGCGACCCTGTCGTGGAACACGATCGACGTCGTGATCGAGAACGACTCCCCGTACGCCATCCTGATCTCGACGTCCTCGTCGGAGAGCCAGGTGACGATCAGCTTCTGGTCGACCGAGTGGGCGGAGGTCGACACGTTCACCGGCGACCGGACCAACGTGAGGTCCGGCCGGGTCCGCGACGGCTTCGACATCAGCTTCGGTCGCACGATCACGACCCCGGACGGCGAGACCCGCACGGAGAACTACAGCCACAGCTACGTCCCCGAAGACTGACCCGCCGCTCCTCCCGTCCGGCGGGCCGTCGCCCGCTCCATCGGGGGGGACGCAACCGCACCGAACGGACCGCCGACGCGGCGTCACTCCGTCTGCAGGGCCCGCAGCACGTCCAGCCTCGCGGCCCGGCGGGCCGGCAGCAACCCGGCGACCAACCCGGCGACCGCGGCGACGACCACGCCGGCGGTCAGCTGCCCCCACGGCACGGCGAACACGTCGATCCCGAACGTGTCGAGCTGGGCGAAGACCGCGCCGAACGGCACCCCCACCGCCAGGCCGAGGCCGGCACCGAGCAGGGCGACGGTGACCGCCTCCCCGCGCACCATGCGACGCACCTGCCCCCGGGTCATCCCGACCGCACGCAACAGACCGATCTCCCGGGTGCGTTCCACCACCGAGAGCGCGAGGGTGTTGACGATGCCGAGCAGGGCCACCAGCACGCTCAGGGCCAACAGCGCGACGACCACCCCGAGCAACTGGTCGAGCTGCTCCCCGATCGTCTCCGCGAGGCCCGCCTGATCGAGCACCGCGACCTGCGGGTACTCCTCGAGGGCTGTCTCGGTGGCCGCGAGCCCCGAGGCGGCCTCGACGCCCGGGCCGAACGTCAGGTAGACGTTGAACAGATCCGACCGGCCCCCTCCGTCCTCGAAGGTGGGCGCGTCGACGAACCAGGAGACGTCCAACCCGGCGTCCTCGACGACGGCGACGACCTGGACATCACGGTCGCCTCGAGGCAACGGCAGCGTGATCGTGTCGCCGGCTGCGACCTCGTGCTCGTCGGCGGCACCGTCGACGACCACCACGCCCCCGTCGGCGAAGTCGTCCAGATCGCCGTCGAGCACGGTGAGGTGGAACACGGCCGTCAGGTCCTCGGGCTCGATCACCGCCGCGAACGGTGTCGCGTCACCGATCTCCAGGGTGGCAGAGGCGACCGGTGCGACCACCTCGAGCTCCTCGGTCGCTTCCAACTCCTCGACCACGTCGCCGGGCACCCCGCCCGGGGTCGTCGCCTGGACCATGGCATCCACGGCGAAGCTCTCCTCGATGGTGCGGTCGAGGGTCGCCTGCAGCGACGCGGCCAGGATGGAGACGAACGCGACCAGCGCCAGACCGATCATCAGGGCCGACGCGGTGGCCGCGGTGCGGCGCGGGTTCCGCATCGCGTTGGCGCGGGCCAGTTCGCCGCTGACCCCGGTGCGCGCCGCTGGCCAGCCGATCACCGCGGCCAACGGACGCGCGACCGTGGC